>DASWYM010000023.1:0-9784 GCA_036404975.1 Chitinophagaceae bacterium | reverse complement strand
AAAATATTAGTATGGGCGCTGTTGCTGATATCACCTATTATGGTATTCAGCCAGTCGGCTAAAAAGCCCAACATCATTATTATCCTGGCCGATGACCTCGGTTGGGGTGATGTAGGATTTCATGGTAGTGACATTAAGACGCCTAATATTGACCAACTGGCCAGGGAAGGCGTGATCCTGAACCGGTATTATACGGCTCCTGTCTGTTCACCCACAAGGGCAGGCCTGCTGACTGGACGTTATCCAAACCGGTACGGACTGCGGGAGACGGTAGTACCGCCCTGGAGTGATTTTGGGGTAGATACAACAGAAGAATTCCTGCCTCAGATGTTGGCTCAGGCCGGCTACAAAAACAGGGCTGTGTTGGGTAAGTGGCATCTGGGGCATGCCAGCCAGAAATACCTGCCGCTGAACAGGGGGTTCACACACTTTTACGGCCACTACAACGGTGCTATAGATTACTTTACCCATAAGCGGGAAGGCGAGCTTGACTGGCATAACGACAATGAGACCTCCTACGATAAAGGTTATGCCACTGACCTGATCAGCGACGAAGCCGTTAAGTGTATCCGGAACTATTCTAAAGAGTCGCCGTTTTTCCTTTATGTAGCGTATAATGCCCCTCACAGTCCTTTGCAGGCCAAGAAAGAAGACCTTTTACTGTATGGCTACGATGAAACCAAACCCTCTTTTGGAAAAGAGAGTGGTGCGGGTGATGGAGAAGGCTTTGAAGGTAAGGGAAATACCCGCCGGCAAACCTATTCGGCCATGGTTACTTGCATGGATCGTGGCATTGGTAAGATACTGAACACCTTAAAGGAATTAAAGATCGACGATAACACCTTGGTTATTTTTCACAGCGATAACGGTGCGGCACCCAATGAAGGCAGCAGCAGTGGTGAGCTGAAGGGTGCAAAGTTCCAGGAGTGGGAAGGTGGCGTCAGGTCTCCGGCGATTGTTAAATGGCCCGCTGGCTTTAAGGGCGGCAGAACCGTTGAGCAGACCATGGGGTATGTTGATGTCGCTCCCACTTTAAGACAAATTGCCGGAATAAAAACGGCCCATCCTAAATGCTATGATGGTATCAATATGCTTCCTATCTGGAAAGGAGAGCGGAAACAAATAGACCGGAACTTTTATCTCGGTTATGGTACTATCGTAAACAACAACTGGAAACTGGTAAAAGCCAACGCCGGCAACGCCAGGATGAAACATCCTGAAGATGTCTTGTTCAATATTTCGAAGGACCCATCAGAGAAGACCAATGTAAAGAAGAGTAACCCCGCGGTATACAAAAAGTTGAGCACGGAAGTGGCTGTCTTTGATTCTATCAAGCCGGAAGTGGCAGTGCCTCCCTATGCAGAGGGGCGCCAGGGCTTTAAGGCTCCCAAGGAGTGGAAAATTCCGCATTAACCAGGTCAGCAGGTTGACCAGGGAACCAGGTCCCTTCTCATGTAACGAATATTATTCATATAGCAAGCAATCGAAAATGCCCCCTGTTTCTACACGGGGCTTTTTTATGCCTCTGCGTGCCGGCTTCGGCAAAAGCCCTGTCAAGTCCTACATTTTTTACACATAGCCCTACAATAGTGATATGCTTCGTGTTCTGGCCTCTTTAAATTGCTGGCCGAAACGAACCGTCTTGTCCGTATGAATAGCAAAAGGATATCTGCCTCATTCAAAAAGATCATTGCCGCACTGGTCGCTCTTTTTTCTCTTTCTCTGCTGCAGGCCCAGCAGGGGAAGCATCAGTTCTCCTGGAACGATAAGGAGTTTTTGCTGGATGGTAAGCCCTTTCAGATCATCAGCGGCGAACTGCATCCTTCCCGGATCCCTAAAGAATATTGGCGGCACCGTATCCAAATGGTAAAGGCCATGGGCTGTAATACGGTGGCTGCTTACCTGTTTTGGAATTACCACGAGCCACAGGAAGGTGTTTTCGATTTTCGTTCCGGGAACAAGGACATCGCCGAGTTCATCCGCTTGTGCCAGCAGGAAGGCATGTGGGTGCTCCTGCGTCCGGGACCTTATGTATGCGGCGAGTGGGACTTTGGCGGCTTGCCCCCATACCTGTTGAAGACTCCCGATATAAAGATTCGTTGCATGGACAGCCGATATATGGATGCTGTTACCCGCTACTTCAACCGGTTGGCCAGGGAAGTAGTTCCGTTGCAGTGCACCAACGGCGGGCCTATCTTAATGGTACAGGTGGAAAATGAATACGGGAGCTTTGGAAACGATAAGGAATACATGCTGGCTTTAAAAGACCTGTTGCTGCGCAACAAAATAACAGTGCCCTTTTATACGGCCGACGGAGCCACCCCGCACATGCTCGATGCCGGAACCCTGCATGGTGTGGCCATTGGCCTGGACCCGGGTGGGAGTGAGGCCGACTTTGCCGAAGCCACTAAAAAGAACCCCTCAGTTCCCAACTTTAGCAGCGAAACCTATCCCGGCTGGTTGACCCATTGGGGGGAAGCCTGGGCCCGTCCCGATACGGTTAAGCTGAAAAAAGAAGTGGAATACCTTCTGAAGAATAAAAAATCCTTCAACTTTTACGTGATCCACGGCGGAACCAACTTTGGCTTTTCGGCCGGGGCCAACGCCTCCTCGCCGGTACAGTACCAGCCCGACGTGACCAGCTATGATTATGACGCACCCATCAACGAACACGGCGAGGCTACACCAAAATATTATATGCTGCGCCGCCTGATCGAGCAGTATACGGGAAACAAGCCTCCCGCATTGCCGGCACCGGTGAAAATGATCGAAGTGCCTGCAATATCACTCAGAAAGGCATTCAACCTATGGGATATAGCCCTGCCTGCGCAGAAAGTAGCCCAGCCCAAACCTATGGAGGCTTTTGACCAGAACCAGGGACTGATCTCCTATAAAACAAAGCTGGTGGGGCACAAAAGTGGTGCGCTGAAGATCTGGGAGCCGCACGATTATGCGCTGGTATTTCTAAACGGGAAGTTTATCGATACGGTTTACCGCGATGGCGGCAACTGGGAAGTGAACCTGCCAGCCACGGACGTAAAGGACCCGGAGTTGGAGATCGTGGTGGAGGGCATGGGGCACATCAACTTTGCCCAGTTCATGATCGACAGGAAAGGCATTACGGATAGGGTGACCCTTAATGGAATGACGCTCATGAACTGGCAGGTGACTCTTTATTCTTTTGATGAAAAGTTCATGCAAAAGCATTTAGCCACCGGGGCCAGGCCACTTAACAGAGACAAGCCCTGTAATGTCTTCCGAGGCTCTTTTGTGTTGGAGGAGACAGGTGATACCTACCTGGATATGAGTGGTTATACTAAGGGTATGGTTTATGTAAATGGCCATAACCTCGGCCGCTATTGGAACCGGGGGCCGCAGCAACGCCTGTATTGCCCGGCCGGGTGGTTAAAAAAAGGGCGTAATGAAGTGGTGGTGTTTGACCTTCATGACCGGGAAGCAAAGCCGGTGCGTGGATACAAAACCATGGATTAAATAATTGTCCGTGTAACTGGTGAAACCCGTTATTGGCATATGTCTGTTTTCGGTATTATTTTTATACAGCAATCGTTAAAGCCCCTTGTTTCCACAAGGGGCTTCTGTATTAAAAGAAGTTTTAGGCAACCAGAAGACCGAAAGTTTGGCTGTGGGAGGAATACACGACAATTTTATCACTAAAGCCTACAATAATTATAAGCAGAATGTCTGCTGAACTCTAATTTGCTGAACCTAAACTGGTAATTGTTTGCTGTGTTATGAGTAAACTGGCTTTATACCTTCCTGAATACCGCACCGGCTTCTTCACGGATGATTCCCAAGGACACAACTGTTCCCCCGCCGTGTTTTTCAGGGTTTTGACTTTCTTGTTTCAACTCTTAAAATCCTTTCATCAAAATACTGCCATATGATAAAATCCTGTATTTGTTTCTGCTTTTTCCTTTTCATTCTGTTCGGCTCTAGCATGGCTGGAGAGGGTGTGCCGTGGCGATCTGCTGTAAAAGAAACCTGGTTTGACATAATGTTCCGCGTCAATTCTGAGTCTGTTGGTGTTAATTGGAACAAGCGATCACGGGATGTATGGGACAGTCTTCGTGCCCGGTATACGAGCCATCGCGATCTGCTGCAAATGAGCTGGGAGCAACGCGATGGTATCTGGCAGGCATCCCTGGCAGGTAAAAGATATGACGTGCTGGCAGGCCGTTATCGTAAAGCCTATATCACTTCTTGTAAAGAGAGGGGCACTGTGCCTGGCCCTTTTGACACTGTAGTGACTACCCTGGCAGAAGTAAAGAAACTCCGCGAGATTTACCTGAAGTCCCGGCAAGCTGAATATGTGATCCTTACGCCTAAAGCCCCTAAAATGCCCATGATCAATAGCCCGGCGGTTTACGGAGTAAGGCCGGGAAATGAGCTGATTTACCGCGTTGCTGCCACCGGTGAGCGGCCTATGAATTTTACGGCTAAAGGACTTCCGGCAGGCTGCACCCTTGATCCACAAACCGGGGTGATCCGTGGTAGCATTGGTCAGGCGGGGGATTACACCGTTCTGCTGTCTGCTCGAAATAAGTATGGGCAGGCCAATAAGGAACTGGTGATCAAGGTGGGGGCACAAATAGCACTAACACCTCCCTTGGGATGGAACAGCTGGAACTCCTTTGCCTGCGACGTGACCGCCACCGATATCCGAAACACCGCAGACCAAATGGTCAAGACCGGATTGGCTAATTATGGCTGGAGCTATATAAATATAGATGACTGCTGGATGAAAACGCCCAACTGGAATAGCCTGACGGCAGACGAGCAAGCAATCAGGGCGACCTTTTATAACCGTCGCTTTCCCCAGAGGACTGCCAATAAAAAGTTGCGCTTTAACGAGCCGGAAGTTACCGGCAATACCCGTGATGCCAATGGGAATATCCTGTCCAACATGGATTTTGCGGATATGAAGGGCCTGACCAGCTATATCCATTCCTTTGGTCTTAAAGCGGGCATTTATATTTCTCCCGGACCGCTTACCTGCCAGTGCTACGAAGGTAGCTATGCGAATGAGTTGAAGGACGCAAAAACCTTTGCCGATTGGGGTTTCGATTACCTGAAATACGATTGGTGCGGATACAGCGGTATATCGGATGGAAAGACTGTGCAGGAAGCCAGGGCCCCGTACCAGCTGATGGGCAAAGCTTTGCAAGAAGCGAACCGCGATATAGTATACAGCCTTTGCCAGTACGGCAGACAAGAAGTGTGGAAGTGGGGTAGTGAAGTCGGAGGCAATTGCTGGCGTACGACCGGGGATATTCGCGACAACTGGGAAAGTGTTGCACGAATTGGCTTCGGACAAGCCGGCCTGGAATCCTATGCCGGCCCCGGGCACTGGAACGATCCGGATATGCTGGTCGTGGGATACGTAGGCTGGAGCAAGAACCTGAGACCGACTTACCTGTCGCCTAATGAGCAATACACCCATATCACCTTATGGAGCATGCTGTCCGCGCCGCTGCTTATTGGCTGCGATCTCACCCGGTTGGACGACTTCACCTTTGGGTTGTTGTCAAATGCGGAGGTGATCGCAGTAAACCAGGACCAACTGGGAAAGCAGGCATCCCGCGTCCTGAAAGAAGGCAATATACAGGTGTGGACAAAACCCCTGTTTGATGGCTCGCTGGCCGTAGCGGTCTTTAACCTGGGCAATGACCCCCTTAACTACCTCTTATCACTGGAGGCACTAGGCTTGAATGGTAAATACACTGTACGCGACCTGTGGAAACAACAAAGTACAACCGGGGAGAAGTCGGTACCGTTGGCCATCAACCGCCATGGTGCCAAAATGTTTAAAATCACAAAATCCAATTAATACACTTTTCTAAAAGAAAACTGATTAATTCCTCCTATATGACGCAAAAACGTTTGCTATACCTGTTTCTGGCTTTTACCCTTTCCATGGCGACAGCCACCGCTCAACAAAAGAAAGCCGGTACTATACAAACTGCTGCCAAGGTAGGCACAGTGTGGTCCGTGGAAAAGGCCAAAGCCTGGTACGCTGAAAACAAGTGGATCACAGGCGCCAACTTCCTGCCCAGCACGGCCATCAACCAACTGGAAATGTGGCAGGCGGCCACCTTTGATCCGCAGACTATCGACCGCGAGTTGGGATGGGCTGAGTCCATAGGTTTTAATACGATGCGCGTATACCTGCACAGCCTGGCCTGGAAGCAGGATCCCCAAGGTTTTAAGCAGCGTGTAGGACAGTACCTCGATATCGCCAGCAAGCATAAGATCAAAACCCTGTTTGTATTCTTCGACGATTGCTGGAACAAGGTGCCGGCACCCGGAATGCAGCCGGCGCCTAAACCCGGTGTACACAATTCGGGTTGGGTACAGGATCCCGGGCAGCCCATGTCCAGCGATACCACTTTATTTCCCGAACTGGAACGCTATGTTAAGGATGTAATGGGCACTTTTGCCCGCGACAAGCGTATCCTGTTGTGGGACCTTTATAATGAGCCTGGTAATTCCGGCAAGAAAGATTCTTCCCTGCCTTTACTGAAAAAGGTATTCACCTGGGCTCGTGAAGTTAACCCCGACCAGCCGATCAGTGCAGGACTTTGGGCCTGGGATTTTGAAAAGCTCAACGAGTTCCAGCTGACCCATTCCGATATCATTACCTACCACAATTATGAGGACCCTCAATGGCACCGTAGAACCATTGAACTGGTGAAGGCCAATGGCCGCCCGATGATCTGCACCGAGTACATGGCTCGTACACGCAACAGCCGCTTCTCCAACATCCTTCCCCTGCTGAAAAAACATAATGTGGGTGCTATTAACTGGGGCTTTGTAGCCGGTAAAAGCAATACCATCTATGCCTGGGATACCCCCATACCTGATGGCAGCGACCCCATTGAATGGTTCCATGATATCTACCGACCCGATGGTACGCCTTATCGCCAGGATGAAGTAAACCTTATTAAAAAGCTGAACACTGAACCAGGTAAATCAAACCAATAACATTCAACACCATGATGAAGAATTTTTTAAAAACCCTCTGTGTGCAGGCTCTTTTTGTTCCTGCACTTGTTGCCTGCAACGCTACCAGCAGTGCTGAAAATGCAGCAGCTGTTGATTCTGCCCAAAACACAACTGCAGTAGTACTGTCTGGCGAAGCTTTCCAGGATACTATTGACGGCAAATCCACCGGCCTTTATATATTAAAGAATAAGAACAATTTACAGGCTGCTTTTACCAATTATGGTGGAAGGCTGGTTAGCTTACTGGTGCCCGGCAAAGACGGCAAGATGGTGGATGTGGTAGTAGGCTTTAAAAGCGCAGAAGAATTTGTAGCTTCTAAAGAGCCTTACTTTGGTGCTACCATCGGCCGTTACGGAAACCGAATTGCCAAAGGTAAGTTCACTCTGGATGGCACTACTTACACGCTGACGAAGAACAACGGTCCCAATAGCCTGCACGGCGGTAAAAAAGGCTTCCAAGCAGTGGTATGGGACGCTCAGATGATCGGGACCAGTGCCGTACAGTTTACCTATCTGTCAAAGGATGGAGAAGAAGGTTATCCCGGTAACCTCACTTCAAAAGTTACCTATTCACTGACCGACAACAATGAACTGTTGATGGAATACGAAGCAGTAACCGACAAGAAAACCGTGGTGAACCTTACCAACCATGCCTTCTTTAACCTGAATGGCGAGGGTAGCGGAACCATCAACAACCACCTGTTGCAGATCAATGCCGACCGCTACACTCCGGTAGATTCTACGCTGATCCCTACCGGGAAGATCGAGCAGGTAAAAGGTACTCCATTTGATTTCACTACCGCAACGGCTATCGGCGCCCGGGTGGATGAAGACCACCAGCAGCTGAAGTTTGGTAAAGGTTACGACCACAACTTTGTATTGAACACTCAGCCCGGTGATGGCCTGTTACATGCCGCTACTGCGGTAGGTGATCTTACCGGTATTGTTATGGAAGTATACACCGAAGAGCCAGGCCTGCAGTTCTACGGCGGTAATTTCATGAAGGGTAAGAACATCTTCAAGTCGGGTACCCGCGATGAATTCCGGACTGCCTTCTGCCTGGAGACCCAGCACTTCCCCGATTCTCCCAATCAACCTGCATTTCCTTCCACCGTGCTGGAACCGGGTAAAACCTATAAGACAAAGTCGGTGTACAAGTTTTCTGTAAAGTAATTATACTGGAATGACCTTTCTTAAACTAGGAGTGGCCTCCCTTACCTTGGCACTTGTTTCCTGTGGCTCAAGCAGTCAGACAAGGGAGAAGTCCCTGGCCTCTCCACCCAACATTGTAATCATCTATGCCGATGACCTGGGCTATGCCGACCTGGGTAGCTACGGGGCCAAGGGAGTAGAAACGCCAAATATTGACAGGCTTGCTCAAAACGGAGTACGGTTTACCGATGGGCACTGCACGGCCGCTACGTGTACGCCTTCCCGCTACAGCTTGTTAACCGGCAGCTATGCCTTCCGAAATAATGCGGCTATTTTGCCGGGTGATGCGCCCCTGCTAATCCGGCCGGGCACACCTACACTGGCTAGTATGCTGCAGCGCGCAGGCTATACAACCGGTGTCGTAGGCAAGTGGCACCTGGGCTTAGGTGATGGCTCCGTAAATTGGAACTCAGAGATCAAACCTGGACCGCTGGAGATAGGGTTTAATTATTCATTTCTGATTCCGGCTACGCAGGATCGTGTACCAACCGTATACGTGGAGAAACATAGGGTAGCTAACCTGGATCCTAAAGATCCTATTACAGTAAGCTATGAGCATAAGGTGGGAAACCTGCCTACCGGACTGGAACACCCGCAATTGCTCAAGGTAAAAGCCGATACTCAACACAGCAACACTATTACCAACGGCATCAGCCGTATCGGTTATATGGCGGGAGGCAAGTCGGCGCTCTGGGTGGATGAAGACATTCCTTTTGTATTGCTCGACAAGACCCGCCGCTTCTTTACCGAAAACAAGAGTAAGCCTTTCTTCCTGTACTTGTCCTATACCGATATCCATGTACCGCGCGAACCCAATGCCCGCTTCCGTAATAAAAGCACTATGGGTAAGCGGGGGGATGCTATTGCACAGATGGACTGGATGACGGGCGAAGTGATCAAGCAATTGGAAGAGCTGAAGCTTTCCGAAAACACACTCGTCATCTTCACCTCCGATAATGGCCCCGTACTGGATGATGGCTACGAGGATGAAGCTGTAGAACTAGTGGGCGAGCACAATCCTTCAGGTCCCTTCAAGGGCGGCAAATACAGCGTGTTCGAGGCCGGCACTCGGGTGCCGACTATTGTTTACTGGCCCGGTCAAGTAAAGCCCGGTGTCAGTGAAGCCCTGGTAAGCCAAGTGGACCTACTTGCCTCTCTGGCCCGCCTGACGGGGCAGACCTTGCAGCCCTCGGATGCACCGGACAGCTACGATATGCTGAGCACATGGTTAGGAAAGGAGAAAAAAGACCGGCCCGAAATGCTGGAGGAGGCCTTTACGTTTGCGGTCCGCAAGGGAGAGTGGAAGTATATCGCTCCTCAGGAGAAGCCCACACCTGCATGGATGAAGAATAAAAAGCTGGAATCCGGCTTGTCAACGGAGCCACAGCTTTACAACCTGAAAGCAGACATAGGAGAGAAGCATAATGTGGCTGCTCAGCATCCGGAGCGGTTGAAAGAGTTGCAGGCATTGCTCCAATCGATCAGGGAAACGCCTACACGGAAAGGATATAAGAAAGAAAAACCAAAGGAATTATCTAAATAAGTACATA
>DASWYM010000022.1:0-11407 GCA_036404975.1 Chitinophagaceae bacterium | reverse complement strand
CGTACACCTGCTTTTGCTTGTATTGCACCTGCTTTTCGTAGGGGAGCATCTGCCACTGGCAGCCACCACACACTCCAAAGTGCTGGCAAAAGGGCTCTACTCGTTGGGGAGAATAAGATTGAAAGCGGATGGGAAAGCCTTCCGCCCAGTCTTTTTTATTCTTTACCAGGCGCACGTCCACTACGTCGCCGGGCACCACGTTCTCAATAAAGATCACCTTGCCATCCTGGCGGGCCAGGGACTTGCCCTCGGCCGCATAATCTTCTACCGTGACGCCTTCCAGTACAATATTCTTCTTTTTTCTCACGGCGGTAAAAGTACGCAGTTTCGGGCGGGATATCAGGGGCAGGGACACCCCCTTTTACATCTCTTTAACCATTGATCCTTTTGATTTTAAATATTTTTACCCTTTATTGGACCTTGTATGAAGCGAACCGCCACACTCCTTTCTCTGCTCTTATCTTTTTCCCTTTTTGCACAGGAAGGCTACGAGATCAAAGTTTCCCTGAAGCCCCTGAAGAATCAATATGTCTACCTGGGCCACTACCAGGGCAAGCAGTTGCCCATTATCGACTCGGCCCTGCTGAACGGGAAAAGCGAAGCGATTTTCAAGGGCAGCAAAAAGCTTGGTGGCGGCATTTACCTTATCGGCTACCCCGATAAGGCACGCAACTTTGAGCTGCTGATCGATAAGAACCAAACGTTCAACGTAGCAGTTGATACGGCCAATCCTTCCAGGGTAACCTTTACCAATTCCCCGGAGAATACCGCTTTCCAGGCCTACCAGGCTTTTATGATGAACAACGGGAAGCTGCTGGACTCGCTGCTGAAAGCCCGCCGGGGCTCATCAGAAAAGGATTCCATAGCTATTACAACCCGGGTGAGCTCCATCAATGAAGCTGTAAAAAAGTATCGCCTCGATATCATGGCGAAGGATCCCAATGGCCTGCTGACCACCCTGCTCAAGGGAATGAAGGAGCCCGAAGTGCCGCAAAACCCCAATCCCAGGGACTCTATGTTCGCCTACCGCTACTTCAAGACCCACTACTGGGACGGGGTGAACTTCTGGGACGACCGCATGATGCGCACCCCTTTCTTTGAAAGCCGGGTCGATAAATATTACGAGCAGCTCGTTTACCCCGCCGCCGATTCGGTGATCAAGGAAATAGACTGGATGCTGGGCTACGCCTCCGCCTCGGAGGAGATGCAGAAGTTCCTGCTGCTGAAGTTTGTGAACCGCTACCTGAACCAGAAATACATGTGGGAGGACGCCGTTTTTGTACACCTCTTTGAAAAATACTTTGCCCAGAAAAGCTACCCATGGCTGACCGAGCAGGGCAAAAAGATCATTACCGACCGGGCCTACAGCCTGATGGCGAACATCTTTGGCAACCCGGCCTCGGAAGTGCAGTTGCCCGGCCTGAACGATAAACCTACCAACCTGTACGGCGTGGAAGCCCCCTATACCCTTCTGGTGATCTGGGATCCTACGTGCGGGCACTGCAAGGAAACCCTTCCCAAGCTGGATAGCATGTACCTCGCCCGGTGGAAAGCCATGGGCCTCAAGCCTTTTGCCCTCGCCAAGGAAACCGAAGGCACTAAAAAGGACTGGGTAACGTTTATAGAAAAGCACCAGCTGAATGACTGGGTGCACGTGTATTATTCAAAGGAGGCCGATAAGGCCCGCACCAACGCCGGCATTCCCAGCTATTCACAGTTGTTTGATGTGCAAAGTTTTCCTACTTTGTACCTGCTGGACAAGGATAAGCGAATCATAGCCAAGAAACTTACGGAGAGCCAGATAGACGACTTCCTGCAATTCAAACAAAATAACAAGCAGTAAAAAGTAAGCTTATGAGAAAGTATGGTATCGTAGCAGCCTTTGTGCTACTGGGCGTGGGCAAGGTCTCCGCCCAAACACTTTTTACCTTTGGCAACGACTCAGTAAGCGCCACCGAGTTCCTTTCTGCCTATAAAAAGAACAATACTTCCCCCACTCTGAATGCGGCTGACGTAAAGGAGTATCTGGACCTTTATATCGCCTCGCGGCTGAAGATCCGGGAAGCCAGGGAGCGCGGCTACGACACCCTGCCCCAGTTGACAGCCGACCTGCAGAACCTGAGGACTCAGATCCTGCCGGCCTACCTCAACGACCGGGAAAGCATTAACCGCCTGGTAAAGGAAGCCTTCGACCGCTCGCAAAAAGACCTTCACCTCGCACATATTTTCATCCCCGCTACCAGCCAGAGCGATACGGCTGCCGCCTGGGCGAAAGCCTCGGAAGCCTACAGCAAGCTGCAGAAGGGCGAGGACTTTGCCAAAGTAGCCCAAGCCTATTCGGGCGACCCTTCTGTTAAGGACAACGGCGGCGACCTGGGGTATATTACCGTATTCAGCCTCCCCTATGCACTGGAGAACCTGGCCTACAACACCCCTGCAAAGAAGCTTTCCCCTATTTACCGCTCTAAGGGCGGCTACCATATTTTCAGGAACCTGGGTGAGCGCAAGGCCGCAGGCCGAATTAAAGCAGCCCAGATCCTACTGGCCTACCCACCCAATGCCACCGAAAACGATAAGGCACAGGTAAAGAAGCTGGCCGACTCGCTGTATAACCGCCTGATCAAAGGTGATGACTTCGGCAAGCTGGCATCTGCCTTCAGCAATGACATGGTCTCGGCTGCTGCCAACGGTCAAATACCCGAGTTTGGTGTGGGTCAATATAACCCGGCCTTCGAAACCGTAGCTTTTAGACTGGCGAAAGATGGGGCCCTCAGCAAGCCTTTTAGTACGGCACACGGCTGGCATATAGTTAAACGCCTGGGCCGCGTACCGGTGGCTACCAGCCTCGATGATAACCAGGCAGTGCAGGCCCTGCGCGAGAAAGTGGAAGGCAACGACCGCATCCACTCCATACAGGACGCCCTCGCACAAAAGGTGATTGCAGCGGTAGGATTGAAGGAACTGGGCGTAAACAGTTTTGCCCTTTTCGCCTTCACCGACAGTGCGCTGGACCGCAAAGCCCCTCCTGCTCCTCTTACCCTGACTGAGGAATCAAACTTGCTTCACGTGGGCAACAAGGATATAAAAGCTTCCGAGTGGATCACCTTTGCCAAAGTAAACCGCTATAAGACCGATGGCTCCGGCCTGAAACCCCTCTCCCAGGTGTGGGACGAGTTTGTTAAGTACGCGGCCCTGAACTATTACCAGGTCAACCTGGAATACTTCAACCCTGAGTTTAAGGCCCAGATCGATGAGTTCAGAGACGGCAACCTGTTCTTCGAGATCATGCAGCAGCAGATCTGGGGACCCGCCCAGACCGACACGGCAGCCCTGGAGAAGTATTACCAGGAGCATAAATCCAATTATATGTGGAAGGAAAGTGCTGATGCCGTAGTGTTCTATGCCAACGACGAAGCCTCGGCCAAGACCTTTATCGCTCAATTAAAGAAAGCCCCGGCCAATTGGAAGGAGCTGACTGAAACCATGAACGACAAGATAGCCGCCGACGCCAACCGCTTCGAGTTATCGCAGTTACCCAACCCTACTAAACTTCCCCTGAAAGGAGGCACCATCACTGCTCCGCTGGTCAATACCGCCGACAACACCACCTCCTTTGCCTATGTAATAAAAGTATATACGACTCCCGAGCAGCGCAGCTTTAACGATGCTAAAGGCATGGTCATCAACGATTACCAGGCCGAACTGGAAAAGCAATGGCTTGCAGAATTAAAGGCCAAATACCCCGTGAAAGTAAACGAGCAGGTCTTAAACGATATACTGTCTAAAAAGTAAGTACTTCTTCCTTATTCACTAAGAGGCCCCGGTTCCAGCAACCGGGGCCTCTTAGTTTAAAGACCTTTAATTATTTAATAAGGTTGACCACTTGTAGCTTGAGCCATTTTTCTTTCTTAGAAGACTTCCTTTACCACTTTGGCGATGATATCAGGCTTGCCCAGCGTGTAATAGTGCAACACCGGCACCCCGGCAGCCTTTAACTCGAGGGATTGCTTCAACAGCCATTCGGTACCTACCTGCGCCACATCCGCATCGCTCTTGCACTTCATGATCTCGTTGGAAAGCTCCTCCGGGATATCGACATGGAAGGTGCGGGGGATAATACTCATCTGCTTTTTGGTGCTGATCGGCTTCAGGCCCGGCACAATAGGCACGTTGATGCCTGCTTCCCTGCAACATTTGACAAACTCGAAGTATTTCTGGTTGTCGAAGAACATCTGGGTAGTTACATATTCGGCGCCGGCGTCCACCTTGGCCTTCAGGAATGCCAGGTCAGACTTCATATTGGGGGCCTCGAAGTGCTTCTCCGGATAGCCCGCCACCCCGATACAGAAGTTGGTCTTCACCGCGTTCTTCAGGTCCTCTTCCAGGTAAATGCCGTTGTTCATGTTGATTACCTGGTCCAGCAGGTCGATGGCGTATTTGTGGCCGCCCGGCTCCGGCTCGAACGATGACTCGTTCTTCGGGGCGTCGCCCCGGAGCACCAGCACGTTGTCCACACCCAGGAAGTTCAAGTCGATCAGGGCGTCCTCGGTTTCCTGCTTGGTAAAGCCGCCACAGATCAGGTGGGCCACCGCATCCACGTGGTAACGGTTCATGATGGCTGCGCAGATGCCTACCGTTCCGGGACGCTTGCGCACGTCCACCTTTTCAAAGGTGCCGTCCAGCTTCCGCTTGAACATGCTCTCGCTCCTGTGGTAGGTAACATTAATAAACGAAGGCTTAAACTCCATCAGGGGGTCCAGGTGCTCCCACAGGCCATTGATGCCTTTACCTTTCAGGGGCGGAAGTATTTCAAAGGAAACCAGCGTCGATTGGGCGCTGTTCAGGTGATCGATTACTTTCATATTAGGAGTGCAAACTTACTGTAGCGTTAACTAAATACAAAAGGAGTGTGGAAAAAGGCTCCGGCACGCTCTTTCCTCTTACTTTTACCAAAAGGATTAAGCGTTGAACATCAGGATCCATTCGAATGATTTAGTGAAGCGGTACCGCAACCGCACAGTAGTAAACCATGTATCCATCGAGATCAGCCAGGGCGAGATCGTAGGCCTGCTGGGACCCAACGGGGCCGGGAAGACCACTACGTTCTATATGGTCACCGGCCTGATCAAGCCCGATGAAGGCGAAGTCTACATCGATGATGTCAACATCACCAACCTGCCCATGTACAAGCGGGCCCAGATGGGCATAGGCTACCTGCCCCAGGAAGCCTCTATCTTCCGCAAGCTAAGCGTAGAGGACAATATCAAGGCCGTACTGGAAATGACCAACCTATCGAAGGCTGAGCAGAAGGAAAAGCTGGAAAACCTGCTCGATGAATTCCGCCTGCACCACGTGCGCAAAAGCAACGGCGATGTGCTGAGCGGCGGCGAACGGCGGCGTACCGAGATTGCCCGCGCCCTGGCCGTAGACCCCAAGTTTATCCTGCTCGACGAGCCCTTTGCCGGTATAGACCCCATTGCGGTGGAAGATATCCAGGCCATCGTAGCCAAGCTAAAGTACAAGAACATCGGTATCCTGATCACCGACCACAACGTAACGGAGACCCTCTCCATCTGCGACAGGGCCTACCTGCTCATCGAAGGAAAGATCTTTAAGCACGGCACCGCCGAAGAGCTGGCTGCCGACGAACAGGTAAAGCGCCTGTACCTGGGCCGCAACTTCGAACTGCGCCGCAAGGATTACCTGTTGCAGGAAGTGGACCCGGGCAACATGACTTCTCAACTTTGAGGGTAGAGTTCTATAGACCATAGTCCATGGTCTTTGGTAGTGAACGACAGCAAAAAGAAGCCTATCCAATTGGAAGAGCGTGATAGCCCTTTGAAACCTAACGATTCTCACAATTGATCATTTCATCCGGAAAGGAATGAAAAAGCCATCCCTTTCTTCACGGCGGTATTAACCAGCCAGATGTTCAACTCTTTACGTAAGCACCCCACTCCCTTCCATAAACCATAGACTATTGACCTTGGACCTCTCCCCAATTGCCTAAATAGCTTTATCTTGCCGCTGTAGATGAAGTTATTGAGCCCTGCCATATCCCGCTTCGCCCGTTGGCGAATGCCTGCTATTGAACAATGGATGAACAATACCGTCCAAGCCCAGTTTACTGTCTGGCAGGACCTGCTGGCCGCTGGCCAGTACACCGAGTTCGGCCGCCTGTACAACTTCTCCTCCATACAGTCCCTCGCGCAGTTTAAGGAACGCGTGCCCATCACCGACTACGACGGGCTGAAAGCCTACATCGAGCGCATGATGAAGGGCGAGGAGAACGTGCTGTGGAATACCCCCGTCACCTGGTTTGCCAAAAGCAGCGGCACCACCTCCGACAAGAGTAAGTTCATCCCGGTGAGCGAGGAAAGCCTGAAGGAGAACCACTACAGGGCCATGAAGGACGTCATGACCTTCTACTACAACACCCACCCCGACAGCGACCTGCTGACCGGCAAGGGCCTCATCATCGGCGGCAGCCACCAGATCAACCAGCTCAACGAGGCGGTGCACTACGGCGACCTCAGCGCCGTCACCCTGCAGAACTCGCCGTTCTGGAGCAACTGGATGCGCACCCCCGATCTTTCCATCGCCCTGATGGACGAGTGGGAAGAAAAGATTGAAAAGCTGGCCCAGTCCACCATCCCCGAGAACGTCACCTCCATGGCCGGCGTGCCCACCTGGCTGATCGTGCTGCTGAAGCGCATCCTGGAGATCACCGGCAAGGAAAAGATCATCGACGTGTGGCCCAACCTGGAGCTCTACCTCCATGGAGGGGTAAGTTTTGTACCCTACAAAGCCCAGTTTGAAAAGCTCATCGGTGCTCCTATCCACTACCTGGAGATGTACAACGCCTCCGAAGGCTTCTTTGCCGCCCAGGACGATGTATCCTCCGATGGCATGCTGCTGATGTGCGACCACGGCATCTTCTACGAGTTCCTGCCTGTGGAGGAATGGGGCAAGGACGATCCGCAGACCGTACAGCTCGACGAAGTGGAAGTGGGTAAAAATTACGCCCTCATCATCACCACCAACGGCGGCCTTTGGCGCTATATGGTGGGCGATACGATACAATTTACCACCCTGGAGCCCTACCGCGTCAAGGTTTCGGGCCGGGTGAAGCACTACATCAACGCCTTTGGCGAGGAGATCATCGTCGACAATTCCGACCAGGCCATCGCCGTGGCCAGCAAGAAAACCGGGGTTGCCGTAAAGGATTACACCGCCGCCCCCGTGTATTTCTCCGAGTCCTCCAACGGTGCCCACGAGTGGCTCATCGAGTTCGAGCAGGAGCCCGCCAACCTGAAAGAGTTTGTCACCGAGCTGGACAGCGCCCTTAAAAGTATCAACAGCGACTACGAAGCCAAGCGCACCAAGGACATTGCCCTCAGCCTGCCCCATGTACAGGCCGTCCCTCCCAACACCTTCGAGCGTTGGCTGGCGCATAAAGGCAAGCTCGGCGGCCAGCACAAAGTGCCCCGCCTGAGCAACGACCGCACCATCCTGGAGGAGATCAAACAATTCTGCCAGAACCAGGGGCCGGATAGCCAACCCAAGGATTTGATTTAAAAGCTAGAAAAGAAAATAGAACCTAACTATATTGATAAAGGCCTGTCGTAACCCGGCAGGTCTTTATCGTTAGTATCCGCAACTACCTGATGGCGCCCTGGAAGGCAGCAAAAGGGGGGATGTCCCGACCATGTCCCGACCATGCCCCGACGATGTTCCGACCATGTCCCGACCCTTTAAAGGGTCGGGACATGGTCGGCGCAAGGTCAGGATATCCACGAAGCAATTACGGCATTAATACAGATGTGAATAGCCGCGAATCTGCCATGCCCTAAAACAAAGGCCCTTCATTGCTGAAAGGCCTTTACCCTGATTATTGAATCCATTTCTCCCCGCAAAAGCTCTAAACCTCCTGATTCCAGGTCTAAAGCAGGTGGATCTTGTTCAAATTGGTGTGCGTAGGGCCGGTCAGCACTTCGCCGTCCACCGAGAAGCGCGAGCCGTGGCAGGGACAGTCCCAGCTTTTCTCCGCGCTGTTCCAGCCTACCACGCAAAAGGCGTGGGGACATACGGGATCGATGGCATGGATACCGCCCTTTTCGTCTTTATACAGGGCGATGTTGTGGCCTTCCAGCTTCACCAGCTTGCCTTCGCCGGGTGCCAGCTCTGCCAGCCCGTGTATCTTTTCGTATTCAAACCTCTTGGCTACGAACTCCTTCACTACGTCCACGTTTTCCTTTATAAAGTTGGTGAAGCCCGCTACCGGCTTGGCCCGCGAAGGATTGAACACTTCTTTAAAGTCGCTGTCGCCCCGTACGATCATATCGCAAAGGGAAATAGCCGCAATATGGCTGTAAGTGATTCCGTTACCGCTAAAGCCGGTAGCGACATATACGTTCCCGGGCGCACCGGGCAGCTTGCCGATATAAGCCAGGCCGTCGCTGGGTTCAAAGTATTGCGACGACCAGCGGAAGGGCACGCTCTCCACGGCGTAGAGCCTGCGTATGTACGCCTCCAGGTGGTCAAAGCAGGCATCGGTATTTTCCTGGTGAGCGGTTTTATGGTCTTCACCGCCGACAATAAGGTATTTCTCCCCGTCGATCAACTGGGTGCGGTGATAATGATAGGGATCGTACATATCATAGGCCAGCCCATTGGGGTAGTCATCACCTTTCAGCTTCACCGCCATAGCATAGCTGCGGTAGGGTGCGCAGCGGAAGTGCAGCAGGTTCACCCCCGGCGGGATGTGGGTAGCGTAAATAATGTGGCGGGCTTTGATAATCCCCAGGCTCGACTCGATGGTCAGCACACCCACGGTTTCCTCGATCTTGTTCCCTACGCGGCAGCCCTGCACAATCACACCGCCGGCCTTCTCCAGCTCAGCGGCAAGGGCGTATACGTAACGCGTGGGGTGCAGTTGCGCCTGCCCGCGGTAGACGATCGCCTTCTGGAAAGCAACGGGCACGGGCAGGGTATCGGCATACTCCACGTCCACGCCCGCCTTTTTGGAGTCCCGATATATGTCTTCCAGCTCCCTGGCCTGTTTCTCGTCTTGCGCATATACAAAGCCATCCTTTTCCTCGTAACCGCAGTCGATGTTGTATTCCATCACGTGCTTCTTAAAAAGCGCCAGGGCGTCTTTGGCTGCTCCTGCTACCAACTGGGCATCCAATTGCCCAAAGTCTTTGATGATGTCCTTGTAGGAGGTATCGAAAAAAGTGTTCAGGTGTGCCGTAGTGCCCCCGGTAGTGCCAAAGCAGAGGTTCTGAGCCTCGGCCACCAGTACCGACTTGCCGGCCTTCTGCAACAGCAAGCCCGTAGTGATGCCCGTTATACCCCCTCCAACTATCAGTACGTCAACTACTTCAGTGGGAAGAGCGGTAGCTTTTGCACTATAGCCACCTACCTTATCCTGCCATAGGCTGGTTTGAGCGCCATCTCTGTTCATATCTATTTATTTACCGGTAAGGGCAAAAAAATAGTGCCTGTATCTGGCATTCACTTCCCGTGGCATATAATATGTGGTTAGAAAGGCGAGGCAAATGAATTGTTATGAAAGTGATCTTTACTTTACTGCTGGCCGTTGTATACTCCACGGCCCTCTGGTCGCAGGACCGGACCTTCAAGAACCTGGTAGGTGTGTGGGAAGCTGTAGACTCCGAGAACCAGAGCGGCGGGCTGGAGTTCATCGATTCGCAAAAAATCTATTTAGTATACGGAAAGGAGAAAAAGCCCATCACCTCGTGCAAATTCGACTTCGACAAGTCGCCCGGCTGGTTTGATTTCGTGGTCGTGGACAGTGCCGGCATGATGACCTTGAAAAGCCTGTTGCTGTTTGTGAACGACGACCTCATCCAATGGCAGGTATTTGACGGCGAGGCGCGTCCCGCCCACTTTACGGAAGCCCAGGGGCAGATGGTGTACCTGAGGCGGAAGAAGCAGTAGGGGACGTGAAACGGGAAAGGTGAAACGTGAGACGTGATATTACGTTGTCTCCGGTAAAAATTTGTGTAGCCCTCCTACCATGAATTCTACCATTTATCTTCTTCGGGAATATCGGTATCGCGGCGGAACTGCTGGCGGGTACGGATCTTTTGCAACTGGCGCTCCACCATCAGGTCCGCAATGATGCGGGCGGAATCGGTATGGCCCCCTTCCTGCAGCATATGCCGGATCTTCCGTTCGTCCACGTCCATGCGGTACAGCACCTGCACCAGTGCATCGAAGCGGTGCACGATCATCCAATTGATGTGGGCCTCCAGCTCGCGAAGCAGCGCTTCCCGGTCCGCGACACTTAACGACTCGTGGACCCTGGCCAGTGCCTGGTTCAGCTCTTGTTCCATAACAGCAAGTTAGTGGCTTCTTCAGCTTCGGGCATCAGCAGGTGGTTGTCCACGGCGAAGGCAAAAAGGAATATGACGGCCAGCACGTTAAGCAGCACCATTACCCAGAGCAGGCCGGCGAGCTTTTGGTGGAACACGCGGTAAAAGAACAGCGTGTAAAACAGGCAGCCGATAAAGTAATACACCAGGTTGAGCGGCTGTTGGTTAACCCAGGAAACCACGCCAAAGGGAAAAGACAGCACGACTTCGAAAATGAAGACCGTATAGCGGTAAGGACCCAGGCTGGAAGGCGAATAATAGGCCTGGGCGGATAGGTAGAAGGAGTCCTCGTATTCCATCATGTACAGCTGGTACCAGATGAGCAGGATGGAATAGAAGGTGATGAACGATAAAAAGTAGTAAAACTTGTTGTCTCCCCTTTTCATAGTCAGAATTTTTCACCCACGCCCAGGCCAAAAAGGGCAAAGTCGTACTTCACGGGGTCGGCTTCGTCCAGCTGCCGCAGCTGGTGGGTCAGCTCCAGGGCAGCCAGCCAGTCGACGGCATTGCGGTGCAGCAGCCCCAGCTTTTTGGCTACGCGCGCCACGTGCACATCAATGGGGCAAATTAAGCCACCCTGGGGGATTTGGTTCCAGATACCGAAATCCACCCCTTTGTCGTCGTGCCGCACCATCCAGCGCAGAAACATATTAAGCCGCTTGCAGCTGGAGCCCTTAAAGGGAGCGGCAATATGCTTGCCGGTACGCGGCGGCGCCTCGGGCAGGCGAAAGAAATAAGAATGGAAATGATTGAGCGAAGCCTCCACAGAGATAAACTTCTCCTTCACCAGGAAAGCGGCCTCCAGCGAGGGCTGCGCCCGGTAATGGTGCTGCAGAAAGTCGATAAAATACAGCAGGTCGGTAGCGTTGAAGGTACGGTGCTTAAAGTGGAGGAAGCGCTTGCGGTCTTCTTCCTTATGGTGGACGATAAAATCGTACGGCGAACCGTCCATCAGGGCCATCAGTTCTTTGGACTTGTTGATGATGATGGTGCGCCCCCCCCAGGCA
>DASWYM010000021.1:0-4864 GCA_036404975.1 Chitinophagaceae bacterium | reverse complement strand
AGCGGGCTTGGCATAGATCAGGGTTTTGCTTTCGCTCATCAGGTAAGTCGGGAAACCAGTAATGGCATAATATACCGGGTCGGGTATTTTGTTTTGCGCTACATCCTTGGCGCTCCAGTACTTTTTAAAATCCGGGAGCGCATTAAACTTGATTTCGCCCAGGTATTGCCGGTAAAACGCAATGGCAGCGGCTACTTTCTGATCCGTAGTATCTACCCCGTTATCAATGTAAAGTCCCTGCCCGGAACAAAGGTGGGTACAGAGGAAAAATCCTGTGGCTAACAACAACTTTCTCATAACGAACATAAGCACATAAATATACTACCTGTGCTGTCTTGTGCCATTAGCCGCCCGCCGGGGTGTTCCGGAACCCTATGCGCAGCAGGTACCGGCCCACGAATTACAGGGGCTTTTTATACAGTTCCTTCCATGCCGCCTCGTATTTATCCCCCTTCTGCCATACGGGCTGTGCTGGGTTGTCGGCAATGTATTTGGCCGCCAGGATAAAGGAGTTCATGTACTTCAGGGCATAGCTCAAATTGAAGGAACCCACTTCATCGCTCACCTGGTGGTAGTGGTTCGTGATGGCGCGGTCGAACTGGCGGAAGCCGAGGCTGTAGGTAGGGGCGGGGATTCCCTTAAAAGCTAAGGCGGCATTGTCGCTGCGGTCGAAGAGCCCCTGCTCGGGGGCGGGGTCGGCAATAGCGGTCAGGCCAAAGGCCGCCGCCCCGCGCTTAATGTCGGCATCGGCCGAGGTGCGCCCCAGCCCGATCACCGTCACGATGGTCGTATCGTTGTAGCCCGCGTTGTCGATGTTCAGGTTGTACACCATACGCTCCAGCGGCACGGGCGGGTTGGCCACGAAATGCTGGCTGCCCACCATGCCCATCTCCTCGCCGGTGTAGGCCACGAAGAGGATGGAGCGCTTCGCGGGGTGCCGGGCAAAGTAGCGAGCCGCATTGATCACCGCCGCCACGCCCACCGCGTTGTCGCGCGCACCGTTGTAGATGCTGTCCGGCTTGCCGTCCACCACCCGGGGCTGTGCGGCCACCCCCACGTGGTCGTAGTGCGCCGACAGGACGATGTACTGACCCTTGAGTTTGGGATCGGTGCCCTCCACCATACCGATCACATTACGCGCGGGCATAGCATCCACGCGGTTGCCCCCGATGGAGAGGGTGGCGGTAATGCTTCCTTTCAGCAGCGGCACCACGGGGGTGTCCTTATCATTGAGCATCAGCACCGGCAGGCCACCACTGGGGGCCGATGACGCCACGCGCTCGCCCAGCAGGTAATGCTGTACGTCCGTCCACGAAGTGCCTGCCTCGCGGAAACGCTCCACCAGTGCCACGGCTCCCTTGTCGGCTGCCAGCTTCCGCTTGGCCGCGGTAGCCCGGTAGCCCTCCATAAAGGTGGAGGAGTCGTGGCGGCCCATGTTGGTCACCACGATCGCCCCCTTCACATCCAGCTTCTCAAAGTCCTCCTTCGAGCCCCAGCCGGCGTACACCACGGGTGCCTGCAGCGACACATCTTCCACCCCCGTGGGCAGCAGCTGTTCGCCAAAGGCGTAGGTCGTGCCTCCAACGGTAAAGCCACCGCTGTGGGCCGGCTTCGACATTTTGAGGTCGAAGGTCTGGAAGTAATCCGCGGCCCCCGGTGCGGGCTTCAGGCCAAAGGAGCGGAACTGCTCGCTGATATAGCGGGCTGCCACGTGAATCTCGGGCCTCGTGGTGGAGCGGCCCATCAGTTCGTCGGCCGCCAGGAAGTGCAGGGGCTGCAGGGCCACCGCCGGCGGGTTCACCTTCCGGACTTGGTTGGGTAATGAAGACTGGGCCGTGGCGCCATAGAGGCCCAGGCAAAAAGCTATACTCAGGAGTGCTGGTTTCATACAAATGTGCTTGTTGGTATATAATCGGGTTCTGCTAACGCAGTAGAGTAATATAACGATAAATATCTGTAGACCTCCTTACCTGGCCAAGGAGCTTTTGACAAGCGGCAAGAGGTATCCATCCAGCTCACCGACACTGATACGCAAGTAATGCTTGTATCCTTCTCAGGCTAGCGCACCAGGTTTCGATTGCAATCGGAACTATGCTCCCTGTTGTCAGGTTGCCGGTGACCTGTAAACTCTCTTACCTTGTCCTGCCGAGGCACGAGGATCCGATAGCTATCGGATCTGTGCTATGTGCTTTAGGGCTCCCGGTGATCAGTAATGTTTGTGTCATTGTCATCCTGGAAGGATCTATGGCAGCCAATGAATGACTGCCTGTGACCTGTAAGCCCTCTATCATTGTCATCCTGGAAAGATCTATGACGGTTGCCGGATGATTATCGGGGAAAGTGCAGGGGCTTGCTTGAAACCTAATAGAGACTGTTCCTACAGGATTGTAATAGCCTTACAGCAGAGCACTGATCCTTTTAGGATGACAAAGTAAAAGTCGTTACTGGTCACCAGCACTCCGACAGCAACAAGCAAAGATTTCTCACTGCGTTCGAAATGACAAAGTAAGAGGCGGTACGGATCACCGGCACTCCGACAGCCATAGAGTTTAGGATATTCCTGCGCGCTATAGGTATTTACAATTACCGTATACACGTTACCGTTTACACCTACATTGCTGCCTCTACGTGCTTTGGTAAAACATAATAAAGAACACCACGGCTATAAGAAGAATAACCACTCCAAGCGAGAGCAAAAGACCCGAACTCCGTCTCGACTCTCCCGAGGCCGAGCGGCGCGACAGGACAAAGAACACCACCGAAATGATGATGGCTACCAGGGTCAACACAATAGCTACCGTACCGGACATAAGAACCTCCTCCTTATTATGAATGTACTCCTTATTATCTCTACAATATTTGCACCAGACAAGGGCCGGAACAAGGATTGGAAGAGAGGGACAATAAGCTCCTGGACTGTAGATAGACAGGTTAGCGGTTCGAGCTTTACACGTTTAAATTCTTATATTATTTATTGCTCTTTACGCACCAACAGTCCCGGTCCATACTTCCCCGGCCGGCTTGGGTAAGCCATTAATTTTTAGCCGCTTATGAATAGAGTCTGGCGCTTACCAGCAAAAGTCCGCACCGGAGGACTTATGGGCCGTATCGGGACCGAGAACGCCGTAAAGGAAACGTTTTGAAAAGCACAGCCATCACCGCTTGGCAGGCGCAGGCCTGGTGGCGAAAATAGAAACAGAGGTGCCCACCCTATTTCTTCGCCGGCTCACAAGACCAGCGGTTTCCGATAATGTTCGGAAATACCAAGTAGAATTTATTGGGACGCGGCATGGGAGTAGCCTGCCCGCCGTCCATATACCCGCCTTTCAGCCTTATCACGCCATTGGCGACTACGGTATAGGTTCCTATGCTTGGCTGCTTGTAGCCTAAATACTCGTATTTCCCATTGGGGTGGAATATAAGGGAACCACGATTAGTAAACTCCGTCATGCCGGTAGTTTGATTGTATTCATCGGAAAAGCAAATGTATTTTCCCGGAAGGATCTTTGAAACCCCTTTGGGAAGTTTACTGTTGGAGTGAAAACGGGAGGTCCGCACCCATTCGTCATTTTTGGGATCATAGCCCTCATATCGAACCAGGTATCTTTCACCATCCACTTTCAGGATTTTGGCCTTGTAGGCCGATCCGCTCCAGGCCACATCAACCTGATCCCCAACTTTGTAGCCGGCCGGTTTAGTGGTTTGTGCCGAAACGCTAAGCGATAACACTGAGAAAAGAAATAAGTGGCACATGAAAAATAACCTCATAAAAGTCATAGAATGTTGCATGTTTGTATCGGTCACTGGTTTGGTGGTAAACAGCCAAAGCGTACAATTGCTATTTGTAAAAATAGGGTGTGCTGGTTAAACTGCTACTTAACATTTTTGAGCAGCCATTGATAGACCCTGTGTTTGGACGGCAGGTCCCTCTTACTCTGGGGCGCTCTCCCTGCAAAACAGTGGGCGCAGGTGGAAGGCCGGCAGAGAAAAAAGCACAGGGCAAAATATAGCGTGCTGCTTTGTAAACGAACACTCTAACGGAACAGATATTTGTGAAGGGGCTGCAGTGTGGGTTACGGGTGCTTAGATCTGCCTATAACATTCATTACTGTTTTGATAGTGAAGACAGAGCCGGGGAGGCCGGTGACATCACATAATTTCTAAACTTATGATCTTTGGTTGTATGGTAGGCTTGCCGTTAATTTTCGTTGGCCTCCAATTTTCCATGGTCTCCAAAACTTCAATCAGGTCTGATTCGTGACCGGTATTGGAAACCGGTTTAAAATTAGTCATCTTGCCATCCGTGTCAATGGTCGTTTGAATCCTGACAACACCCCGGTTGACCATAGGCCCGGTCAATAATATCTTTTCCCTTATCTGTCCAAAGAATCGATCCATTCCACCAGGGTAGGTCGCAAATTCCCAGTTATTCTTCCGGAGCTTAGAGCAACGGGTCATCTGGAATTGTTCTGCCATTAAAAACGTTGGCGCCTTCTCAATGGCACAGTATAGTGTATCCTTGTAGGTTTCGTCTTTTTCAAATAGGGAGATTCTTTTCCCGCTGATGAATTTCCCTTCTTTGTACTTTTCAATATTAGTCGTCAGGTTCCGGGAAGGCAAGGTGTTTTTCCATGTTCCATTTTTCCGCCCATTCAGAACCTCACCCGAAGTTTTCATGAATCGTTCCGAAGACTCATAACCGAACCAGTCGCCATTTCCGGACTCCACCAATTTCTTTCCTTCTTCATTCCAAAACTCCTTAACCAGGATTTCATCGTCCCGGAAGTCCAGTATTTGATGCCTGGTACCGTCTTCATAGAAGTACTCCCAAATCCCACTTTTTTTGTCATCCACATACTTTCCG
>DASWYM010000020.1:0-5754 GCA_036404975.1 Chitinophagaceae bacterium | reverse complement strand
TGGGGTTTTTATCATCATAACCAGTACCGTAGCGGCCTTTGGCATCGATGTTTGAGAAGTTACCTGTAACCCCTACATTCAGTTGAGAAGTCAGGTTCAGTGTACCACCAAAGTTTACGAGGTTCTTGGTGATATAGGAATTCGGCAGGATACCCTTGTCATCGGTACGGGTATAGCCCAGTTTAAACGAACCTTTATCGGTACCGCCATCTACCAAAATGCTCTGGTTGGAAGAAACGGCGGTCTGGAAGAAGGAGCCGGGACCATTAGCGGCAGCTACCCAGGGGCGGGCTTTGCCAAAGTTAGGCGACAGGGGATCAAAAGCATCCCACTGGTACACCATCAGGTTGGGATCAAAACGGGCTCCATAAGAAGCATCTTCACTGAATGGAGTTACCAGGCGGCCTTCCGGATGCCAGGCAATAATATGACCGTCAGCATCAGTATCATAAGCTGGGGCAAAACCGTCGTTGGGGTTTCTCCACAGGAAGCGGCTATACGTTTCATCTTCGTAATAAGCACCATAGCCGGCACCGTACTCGTTCTGGTATTTGGCAAAAGTGGATTTATCATACTTACCAAAGCCTACACCGGAGTTAACAGTAACACCAATGCCTCTGGCACCTTTTTTAGTAGTGATCAGGATGACACCGTTACCACCACGGGCACCATACAGAGAGGTAGCAGCAGCACCCTTCAGAACGGTCATGGTCTCAATATCATCGGGGTTGATATCGGCAGCGGCACTACCGTAGTCATAACCACCGCGACCGGTAGTCTGGTTGGCGGAACGCACCTGTGAGTTATCCACGGGCACTCCGTCCACTACGAACAGGGGTTGGTTACCGCCGGCAATGGTTTTCACCCCGCGGATCACGATGTTGGTGGATCCGCCAAGCGTGTTAGCCTGGCGCAGTTCCATACCGGATACTTTACCCGACAGGTTCTGCAAAAAGTTACTGGAACGGTTTTTAGATACCTCTTCCCCGCTTAATTGCTGGGCAGCATAAGGTACCTGGTTGCGGGTTCTCCTAACACCCTGCGCAGTAACTACCACTTCCTGCAGGTTGCCCTGGGCCGTACCCAGCCTGAATTCTACAGTGGTCTGCTGACCAATGTTCAGTTGGGTGGCCTGGAAGCCAGCAGCGCTCACTTCCAGCACAGCTCCGGGAGCGGCTTGTACAGAAAAGTTTCCACTTTGGTCAGCAGCAACCCCGGTATTGGTCCCTCTCACCGTAATGGTGGCAAAGGGAACAGGGTTGCCCTGTGCATCCGTAACACGGCCGGTCACCGTACGGGGTTGGGCAATTGCTAATGTTGTCACCAACAATAGCAATGAGAGCAATGATGCAATTTTTCTCATTGAACTTTGATTTTAATGTTAAAGCATTGATTTACAGTCCTTCCTAGAATTCGTCCACGTGGGGGAACTACATCTGAGACAATAGTTCTGTGGGAATTGCTGCGCCAAGTTAAAGAAAAATTAATAATCTGGTAAAATTGATGAAAGATAATTTTTCATGGGTGAATGGCCCTATTATATAGATAAACGAGCCTGAACCTTGATTTCCGATCGCTGGCTGCCCTCGATCTGGTCCAGCCCCGACCCAATGATTTCCATGCGGTTATATAGGGTTTGCGACCAGCGCAGCCAAAACGACAGCCGTTTGCCGATATCCCAGTTCAGCCGTAAATAGTACCGGAGGCCCCTGTCATAAAAGGCAGGTATATAATAATGATAGAGCAAATCACTTTCATAGGTATAGATTCGACTGTTATAGCTATCGGTGGAAAAATATTGCAGGCGCAGGTTCCCTGAAAAGCGTCCGCCTGCCCGGTATCTCCCTTCCACAAGGACCGAACGCCCCTTTTCATTTTGTGGCGACGCGGGACGATAAAGCACACCATCAGCCCGGGCCCGGAGTTCAAAGCGGGGGCTGATCCCGTAGTCGGCATGCACCCGCCAATTGTGCCGCGGGACCTCCATCACGGCATAGAGCACCGAATCGGCACCAGGGCTGTTGATGCTCTTTTGCTCAAAGCGGTAGCGGGCGTACACTTCCAGTTGTTTATGCGGCTGGTAAGCAACCTGCACTGAATAATCTCTGCCGGTTGAGGGCGCGTCAACACGGTACTTCAGCCAGGGAAAGCGAGAAAAGTCTGCATGGGCGTCAACCTTATAAAAAGGATGAGGGCGCAGGCTGACACCTATATAAAGTCCCTGCTCATTGGTCGGCATCGTGTTTTCAGTAAAGGCCCGCCCGGCAAACGACTGGTAGGCCGCATCAATATGACGGTACAGCAGCGACACATCCGCCTTCGGGTGCACACTCATAAGTAGTCCCTGCACAAAAGCCCGGGAGAAACGGAGGTCGACTGCCGCCTCTCCATACAGGTGCACATTGCGATAGGTGGCACTATAATCAAGACTGTAATTACTCCACTCCCTGCCCCTGATGGCAAACAGGTTATAAGCCTCTTCTCTTTTCTGCAAAGGCTTCTCCCAATAATGATGCACTCCATTCACCCCTATGCTGAAGCCGGTACGCCGGATAGCCACCCCGCCGCCTACTGCTATAAAATCTACATGATTACGATCTTCTATTTCCAACCGTGTGCGGTGATAACCACTGGTCTGCAGGCTGGTAATGATTTCCTGGCCGGTCACCGAATCAGTAGAGGAGTTACCACTAAGCTTCCGGTACGAGGCAAACACTGTCGCTTCCACCCGGCCCTTCTGCACCGTCACGCCAGCACCCCGGTTGAAATAGTACTCTCCTGCCGAGCTGTAGGGCTGCAGGGGTGCCGACTGCCGCTTGATGTTGATCACTTCAGCGCTTTTCCCAAAGGCCATCGATTGCCAATGCACCAGTCCCTGTCCAAGGTTCACGGTGAAGTCGCCCAGCGCCAGCGCTTTTACCGCACCCAGCTTGCGGGCGAACAGGTGAAAGGAATAAAAGTCAAAGCCTTTATCCTGTGCTTCCCGGAAAAAAGGCTCCCCGGCATCCTTGTCACCTGTCAGGCCGAATTGCAGCAGGTTTTTATACCGGTATTGGTAACGGAACTGTATATGGTCCTTCGATCCGAGGTAATGACTTGTAGCCAGTTCCCGGTAACCCTTCTGACCCTCCAGCACCCGGGAGTTACTTAGCAATAAGGTATGAACTCCTCCCTTCAGGCGGGTTTTAAGCGTTTCGCCCACTCCTACTCCATCCTGCACAGTAATAAAGGGAAGCAGCCGCCCGATCAGCGCAGGGTCCCAGCCAGGTACCGCCTGTAGCTCGTGCACATCCACCAGCCGGCCCAGTGCTGCGCGGTACTTCAGCAGGTTATGGATCTGCAGATCGGTCAGCAGGCGCAGCGAGCGCAACTCATCGTCCGTAGCGGTATTGATGGATAAGGGATGCTCCTTGTAATGCTCCAGTTGTTGCAGCCACTGGTCGTCCTCACCATCTTGCTCCAGCGCTTCGGCCCTGTCTTCCAGTTGCTGCTGCACCCGCTGCGGCACCTCCTGTGCGAGGAGGAATTGAGTGGTTAATATGCCCGCTGCCAGAACAAAGTACCGCATCTTCATTGCTCTTTCACTTTAGCGGTGAATATTAACTGCAGGCCCGGCGTTACGCCCAACTGGGGGTGTACGCTGGCAGTTGCTTCCAGCTTCAGCGCCTTCAGGGCAACACCCAGTCCGAAGTAATAAGTAGAAGTAGCCGATCGGAAGCCTACCCTCCCCCACAGCCGCTCATCGAAACGGTACTGGACGGCGGCATTTACGGAAAGCTCCTGGTGCAGGATCTTCTGTACTTCCGTCGCCATAAAAAACTGCGGCGATACTTCATAGCCCACGCCTGCCGTGCCCCCCACCGGCAGCAGGTCTTCGCCCTCCTTTCCCAGCCGGGCAGAAGTAGGGTTGCTGATATGCAACCCCAGGTGCACCAGTTCACTCAGGTGTAGCAACGCGCCCGCATCCACGTACACAGCCGAAGCACTCCCATAGCCGGCTATTTTTATTAGTTGGTAATTGAACCGGGCACCCACATCCACCTTGCTTCCCAGTTTACGTCCGTATGCCAATCCTGCCCGCCCTTCGGAATGAGTAATAGATCCCATATAGCCGCCCCCAAACCCCAACTGACCAGAGTTGGTAGGCACACACAAAGCCACCTGGTAAAAAGCGAGCTCCTGCAACAGGAACCGACGCTCCCCATAAATGCCGCCAGTAAGCAAGGCAGTATTCGCCAAGGCTGCAGGGTTGACTAGAAAGGAAAAAGCATCTGTTTCCTTCAGGCTATAGGCATTGGGAAAAAGAGGTGCCGCGGACAGGGGTGGCCGCACCGACTGTGCTTGGCTAATGGTAAAGAGTAGCGTACAAAGAACACTACTCAAAAGGGTTCTCACACGCAGTTGTTTCCCTATTAAGTTACTACCAAATAGACTTTCTTCAAAATCTGACCTCATATTTATCTCCTTTCCAGTTATCAAAGAACTACCGGACAAGCTTGCGCGTCATTCACACGGGCGCTCAGCCAGTCCAATGTAAAGTTCCTCCACACCGAATGGAAATAGAAGTACCCCGGGTCAAAAAGGGTCTATGTTTCCTATTTCTTCCTGTTTTGGGTCTATGAATGAGTGATGAGTGGTGAGTGATGAGTAGTATCAACGAGAAGCAGCAACAAAAATCGAGAAACCAGAAACGGGCTTCTCCTAACTATTCCTGTTCTCTCTCATTTGCACATTTGCCCATCCCTCCTAATTCCTAATCCCCAATTCCTAATTCCTTTTCCTCGTTACCTTTGCGCCATGCAAATCCTTAACGGTAAAGAAGCCTCCGCGGCCATCAAGGCCGCCCTGAAGCTCGACGTGGCCCAGCTGGCCACCGAGGGCCGCAAGATCCCCCACCTCGTAGCCATCCTGGTGGGCAGCAATGGCGCCAGCGAAACGTACGTAGCCGCCAAAGTAAAAGCCTGCGAAGAGGTAGGCTTCAAGTCCACCCTGATCCGTTTCGAGGAAAGCGTCACGTCGTTTAAGCTGCTCGACACCATCCGCGAGCTGAATACCGATCCCGATGTAGATGGCATCCTGGTGCAGCTGCCCCTGCCGGCCCACATTTCAGCCGAGGAAGTGATCAACAGCATCGACCCCGCCAAAGACGTCGACGGCTTCCACCCCACCACCATCGGCCGCATGGTCCTGGGCCAGCCCACCTTTATCCCGGCAACGCCCTATGGCATCCTGCTGCTGCTGGAGCACTATAAGATCAACACCACCGGCATGCACGCCGTCATTGTCGGCCGCAGCCATATCGTGGGCCGCCCCCTCAGCATCCTGCTCAGCAATCCGGGCAACCCCGGCGACTGCACTGTAACGGTCTGCCACTCCAAAACCCGTAACCTCAAAGAGATCTGTGCCACCGGCGATATCGTCGTAGCGGCCCTGGGCCGACCCGAATTCGTAAAAGCCGATATGGTAAAAGAAGGCGCCATCGTGATCGACGTGGGGATTACCCGTGTAGAAGACCCCGCTAAAAAGTCGGGCTTCAAGCTAAAGGGCGACGTAGCCTACGACGAAGTGGCGCCCAAATGTTCCTGGATCACCCCGGTACCAGGAGGCGTGGGCCCCATGACCATAGCCGCTTTGCTGAAAAATACCTACAAGGCCTGCGCCATGAAATATTTCGAATAAGACGACCTTTGCCATCTCTCCGGCTTCCGGGAAGTTCCCCGGGAGCCAGAGAGATGTGCAATGACTTAATGACCC
>DASWYM010000019.1:0-21245 GCA_036404975.1 Chitinophagaceae bacterium | reverse complement strand
TGGGGGCCAGGCGAGACTCGGGGGTAAAGGTCCCTGGATTATGTTAGCCCCGGGTCTCTTCCCGGCCTTTGAGCCAGAGAGGCAACCCGGGGCAAGTCCCCCGGCCTTCTGGAGATGTCCTGTGCTCCTTCCACCGCGCTTTTGCGGCCGGCTATTTGGAGCTGAGGTCGGCGCGGAGGAACAGCAGCTCCGACCAGCTTCTTTCGGTGTTGACCCCTATTTCTTCGAGGTACTTTTCAAAGGAGCCGGCACCATGCACGGCGGTATAGCGCTCGCTCATGGGAGGGCGGAAATTGCGTTCCCGCTCTTTGAGCCCGTTCTTGTAGCGGGTGACGAGGGCGAACTGGGGTTCTCCCGAAGAACTGGATTCGTAAACAGCTATGGTCTGGTTGCCGGCTTCCCATACCTTTTTGAGGTTTTTGATGGTGGCCTCAACGGCAGAGAAGCGGCCCATTTTCGGGTAGACATGGTTGATGGCGATTTTGTCGGAAAACTCGGTCAGCTGGATGGTGCTGAGATCTTCGCGGTACACGGAGTAGCTCGACGTGCCCCGGTCGGACGCGTGCGCCATCACGTTTTTGTACCAATCGTCCATGTGTTCTTTCCCGAGGTTGCCCCGCTTGTCCACTTCATCCCAGGTGGTGGGGCCTTCCACGATGTGATAGCCGCCGGCATCGGGACCCGACTCGATGCTGAAGACCCTCCATTTCCAGGTGCCGGTGTGGTATTTCTGGGCGTGGTTGGCCAGACCCTTTTCGAATTCCGCCATCCGGTCCGGCCGGGGAAATACGCGGTTGGCCGAAACTACCGTTTTGTTTTGCCCCAGGCTCCACAACGGGAGGAGCAGGAGCAGCAGCAATGCTTTTCTCATGTTCATGAGTTTTGAGGTTAATAAAAGCCGTCTAAATAAGGGGGAAGCAGTGTTAATAGGGGAATGACCTATAGAAGTTACGAAAATTCCGGCACAACCTAAAGGCAGGCAGGAAATTTAGCGGTCATACGTCCGGTATAGTGCCTGGATCGCCTCGCTGGCGCTCTGTTCTTCTAACCCTGCCGCGAGAGGACAGGTCCTGCTTTATCCGGTCCTTCTTAGAAGAAAGCCAGTAGTCGACCTTCATGTATATCTTAATTTGTTCTTAGGTGGATAAGAACTATTCTTTACCACATAACCCGCCGCCGTTAACGAAGCAAAAAGGACCTCGCGAAAGACCCGGTGCTTCTAAAGTAGGTAACCCTGATACTTTTGGCGGGTAACTATGAGTTGCGGCAAAAGATGCTTCACTTTCCCGTAAAAAGGAGGTGCCGGTTATTAAGACCTATCGCCAACTTCAGTTGGGCCAGGCCGTAGCTTTCCAGCACCTGGCCTTCCTGCGCAAAGCTGGTTTTGTCACCGGCGCTACGGGCGGCCGATCAACTATTCAGTGACCTGCGAGCGGGTGCATACGGTTCCGTATAGTGTCTGGAAGTTGCTCCAGGTGAAGGAGACGGGTCCCTCCCTGGGTGTGGCTCCCTTTTTACCGGCTCCAGGACGCAGGCCGGCATTTTTCCTGGAACACCTGCTTTACTCTTTGATATTCTTTTCCAAAGGAAGAAATAGGGAGCAGCAGGGTGGCGCCGTACATTTCCTGGTTCGCCTTCATAAGCTTTCGCATCACCAGGTTCCAGGTCTGGTAATAGGTTTCCGGGTCTTTTAGCCATATCCCCAATGCTCTTTCCCTGGCACCGATGATCGAAGCGTTGGTGGCGAGCACTTCTACCTCCTCTACTTTCTCCACCGCTTCCCAGGCAATAAAGCCCATGCTCACACCTGCTCCATTGAACTCGAAGCCCTTATCGTTCAGGTGCAAAATGAGAGGATGGGTCCAATACTGGCGGATGAAATGGACCAGCAGGAAGCCGCCGGCTACGCAAACCAGGATGGCCATCACCTGGAATGCAAGGGGCAGATCCTCCGCACGCCCAAACACTGCCCAGTACACCACAGTCATCAACAACAGAAGAAAGGGGATGGGGAGGAGGTAACTGAACCGCCGGGCTTTGATCTTTATTTCATCCATGCGCACAAAATACACCGGTATTGAATCGGAATCAAGCTACCGGCGTAGAAAATCCGGCGGGCTTGCGGGAACAGGAGATCCTGTTTCCATAGGAGGCCAGGTTCGGCCTGGTTCCTGCGGGGCCTGCTCAGGGTCCACGGTCCAATAGTAGTCCATCCAGGTCGATTTGCTCCAGGTAGGGAGTGAGTTCGTCGGTGGATTCAAAGCAGCGCGAGCCGTTGATGTCATCGGTATAGGGGTCGAAGAACACTTCGGCGTAGTAGTGCTCTACGGCAAAAAGCAGCACCTGGCTGTCGCCGCACCGGCGTTCCGACAGGTAGGTTCCCTGCTTCAGGAGTTGGCGGTACTGTTGGTTTCCCAGGAGTAGTTGAAAATATTTCAGGTTCATGCGTAGGGCGTATGCTGATGAGGGTTAAAACGTAAAGGGTAGCTACAAGATACCATTTTTAAATCTTTCTGCCGCTTAGGCAGGTTATTCAACTGAGGCGGGGTTGCGACAGGCAGGAGCGTTGAATGGTATCGAGCTATTCAAACGGGAGGGGTATGATTGGATCCCTTAGGCCTGGTCGTTATTTCCCGGGGTACCGTTCCCTGCTCTTTACGGGTTGGGTAAAACAGGATAGCCGACGCACCTGTGTAAGCACCTGGAAGAAAAGGTAAAGAGGCGTTGCGGCAAAGCTGGCCAAATGCAGGTAAGTTCTCCACGGCCGACCGGAGTGATGGGCCGCTGGCCGCTGCGGGGTGAGGGGGACACCCCATTACTGCCCGGCGTCACCGGCAGCGCAAAGGCGGAGGAGGTTCTTTACCTTCTCGAGCAGTTCGAGGTAGCGGACCGGCTTGGTCACAAAGTGGGCCCGGTACTGCTCGCCAAAGAGGCGGTCGAGGGGGGAGGAGGAAGTGGTAAACAAAACCACGGGGATAGCTTGCAGGCTCGGATCTTTTTTCAGGCGTACAAGGGTTTGCTTGCCGTCCATTACCGGCATGTTGATGTCGAGGATCACCAGGCAGGGGCGCTCGCCTTTCCGGGCGGCCGCTTCCAGGTACTCCAGGGCGCCCACCCCGTTAAAGGCCGTGATGACGAGGGCGGAAGGGTCGAGCTCCTTGATGGCCTGCAGGACCATATACTGATCGTCGGGGTCGTCATCGACACAGAGGATGGTTCGGCTTTTTGCGGTCATAAATGGGGGAGGTGGTGGGGTTGAAGATAGGGGATACGGCCAAAACAGCGATTAAGAAATCGTTAAGTTGCCGCCTTTCTTCGATAGACCCCGTTTCCTGGTGCTTACCCGCCGGAACAGGGTAAGCTTGCACAGAGGAATTCCTCGTGGTGCGAGCTGTTGGTGAACTGGTCCGGCTCCCGGATGTTCAGCGTGCGCTGGCGCACCTGATTTTTCAGAAGGGTTTGGTTTGCTTGCGTCCGTTGATGCCGCCGCCCCAGGAAGAAGACTCTTACCAGGCGTAACAAGGGGGCAAGTGGAAGGATCTTATTTTTTGCAGCCGCACTCCCAGCGGTAGTTGTCCGTAAAAGTAACGGTGATCTGGGGGACGGTCTTGCTGGACTGGTAGCGGGAAGACCTGGCGGTGGCCAGGTGGCCCGACGTAAAGCGGACGGTGCCGGTCCTGGCATCATAGGTGTAGCGCCCTGTGGCGCCATCGTCCAGCCAGCGGTAAGTGCCGTCCTTTTTCAGTTCAAAATAGCCGTGGTACTTATAGCTGTAGGCCGGGCTGATGTTGGGGCCATTCCATACCGACTGGTGGCAGGTGTACTTGCCATAGACCAGGGCCCCGCCGTATACCGGTTTTGCGGCCGGGGTGGTAGTGACCTTTTTACTGTCCTCGTACGCTTTATGCCTGGCCGCAGCAGCGGCTACTTCTTTTGCATAGCTGTTTTTTAGCCCCGCGTCGCCGGTGATGGCCTTGTTGTAATGGGTCTGCGCTTCGCTCTTTTCACCCTGGGCAGCCTGCGACACCGCCAGCAGGTAATGGATATAGGGGTTCTCCGGGTCAATGGCCAGGGCCAGGCGGAAGCGGGTTTCGGCCGAAGCGTATTCGCCTTTTTCGTAGTAGTCATAGCCATACATTACTTCCTGGCCGGCGGAAAACATCACGGTTTCTTTGCCACCGGTGGCGCGGGAATACTTCAGGCCTTCGATGTAGGCTTCCAGGCCCTGGGTCTTTGCCGCCGCCTCCATAGCTGCTGGGGGCAGGCCGGCCGCTTTGGCCGCCGGCACATCGCGGCCGTAGCGCTCCTTCAGCGATGGCTGGAGCCGGAAGGCTTCCCGCAGGTGGTCCTGTGCCTGCTGGGTTTTGTATTTATCGTTTTGACGCATCAGGGCAATAGCCAGCTGGTAATGGGCGAAAGCATTGTCTTTGTCTTTTTTGAGTACGTCCTGGAAGTACCATACGGCAGACGAATAGTTCTTTGCCTCAAAATAATCCTGGCCGTACAGAAAGTCAGCCCCCGGTGACAGGAAAGCGGTTTCGTTTCCACCTGAGGCGGAAGAGCGGCGCAGGCGCTCCACATAGCGGTCGAGGTCGTCCTGGGTATCCTGGGCATGAAGGAAGGAGGAGGTCAGGAGCAGCAGGGCCAGCAATCCGTGGGCAAAGTAGTGCATCGTTGGTATTGGTTTTATGCTCAAATATAGGGTGGACGGGCATGGCCCGCAAGGGGCCGGGGGGCGTTCCTCCGCCAGCCCGCCAGCAGGGCGGGGGTCGGAATAAAAAATACCGACCGCTGGGTATTTTCCTGCGCCCGCCGGCGGTCTACTTTTGATCCTGTCCAATCAAGGGGTAAAAGCGTGGATCTTTTTCCTGCTGCCCTGGAGGCATTTCTGAAATATTTAAACCAACCCAAAGCTATGTTCCGAAAAAACCTGTTATGGATCCTTTTTACCCTGTGCACGGCAATGACCACCTTTGCCCAGGGAAGCCGCTCCGAGCGTGTCATCGCTTCCTACATGATTGCCTTTGGCCGCCCGCCGCAGCCGGCAGAGATCAATTACTGGCTCACCGATCCTCTTTCCCTAAAGCCGGTGAGCGACCTGGTGGAAAAGCACCGCGAAAACATGAACAGGGTCGATCGCAGCCTACGCCTCACCGCGGTGAAGCAGTCGTATATCGATGCCTTTGGACGCGCACCCCGCCCCGACGAAGTGGATTACTGGATGGGGAGTGTGAACACCTATGCCGAGATGCGCAAAAAGCACGTGGAGTGGTTTGCCGCCCGCCCGGACGAATGGTCTAAAGTGATCCAGGCCTCTTACCAGACCGCCTTTAAGCGGGCACCAAAAGCCGGGGAACTCGCTTACTGGAAAGGACAGCCTGCCCGCTCGTTTTGGGAGTTGGTGGTACAGCACGATGAATTCATCCGCAACAACCCGAACCTGGGTCCTAAGAGCGGCTCCGGGGGTGCTGCCCTTGTAAAAAAGGAAAACAAGGTCATCATAACGCCCAGCCTGCTTAATGAAATCAGGCTTGGCGGTGGTGCGGGGGTAATTTCTACCGGCGGTGGCAATGTGATCTCCACTGGGGGCGGTAATGTGATCTCTACCGGCGGTGGGAACGTGATCTCTACCGGCGGTGGCAATTAGCCCTTGTTATAAAGAGGTACTCCGCGCAAAGCGCAGACCTCTTTAGGATCATTTATGCGGTGAACGATCAGGAGTCTTGAAACCGGCAGGAAGAATGCTGATTTGTCTCCAGCTCTTGCTGCATCAACAGATATTAAAGAGCCTTGAAACAAAAGCGCCCTGTACCGCAAGCACCCAGGACGCGCCTCCGAGGCGCAGACCGGTTGCTGAAAAAGCAAAGCCCCTGCAGGCAGGGGCTTTTTACTCCAGGCGATTTTTACTTAGGTACTTAGTTTTCGAACGGGTACGCCTGTGATTTCTTCAAAAGCATTGGATTGAAGAGGAGCCAAGATAAGGATTGGATGGCAGCTGTGCAATCGTAAAATTACTATTGTAATTATTGTAATATGTAGTAACTTTAGAGCAGCCCTAATGAGCCCTGTTTTTAAGATGTAAACCCTATTGGCCCTGCACGCCTGTGCAGGGCTTTTTTTCGTCGGCACGCCGCGCGCGGCACGCTCCTGTTCTTCTTAATGACGGTCAGGTTGGCGGGTGATGGTGGTCATTCTTTTGGAGGCGTCAACACGTTAACTTGAAAGAAACTATTAATTATGAGCAAGATGGCTGGTCTGCTTGCCGTCCTTGCCGGGATGCTGTTGTATGGCGCGCAGCAGGGCGCGGCCCAGGAGTACAAACTGCGGCAGGTAATGGAAATGCAGCACTCAAAGATCGAGACGACCCTGTTTGTGAAAGGCAAGCGGCAGCGCGTCGAAAGCGTGGTGCCGGGCATGGGCATGACCCTTGCGGTGGTGGAGCAGTGCGACCTGAAGCGCACCATCAAGCTGAACGATAAACGTAAGCTGTACTATATCGAGCCGTTTGCTGCACCCGGGACGGAGGCGTTGCAGCCGCGCAAAGAGGTCGTGGCGGCGAAGCAGGAAAAGGAGGTCAAAAAAGGAGGGACCATCACGATATGGTCCAGCATCCGGGATACGGGCGAGCGCAAAAAGATGTTTGGCTTTACCGCCCGCCACCTGTGGACGACCCAGAAGATGAAACCCTCGGCCGATGCCTGCAGCCTGAAGGATAGCTTGCTGCGCCGAACCGACGGGTGGTACATCGACCTGGACCTGTACGAGTGCCGCAGGGGCCACAGCCCGGTGCCGTACGGCGACGGGCGGGCCGATCCGGGATGCGTGGATAAGATGGTTACCCACACTTCGGGCAAGGGCAAGCCTGGCTTCCCCCTGTTCGAAAAAACCACCATGGTGACGGGGAGCACGACCATGGAAACCAACCTGGAGACCCTGGAGCTCTCCACGGCTAAGCTCGATACGCTGCTGTTTACCATCCCGCCGGGATACCGGCAGGTAAGCAAAGAGTCCGACCTGTTCGACCTGGAGGATATGGCCGGGATCCTGCAGAACGCCGGGGTGGATAAGGAGGAGGCGGTGGTGAATAAGGAACAAAAAACCCCGGGAAAGATCCGTATCGGTGTTTTTGTGCCCACCGGCAGCGAGCAGATCGAGCCCGGTGCGCTGCAGCAGCACCTGGTGAAGCAGATCAACCGCCGCGACGTAGAGGCCATAGCCGTTGGCAGTGAAGAAGAGGCCCGGCGCTATCAATGCGACTATACCCTGAATACGGCCTTTAGCAGCCTGAAGCAGGAAGGGGTAGTGGGCGGGGTCATTAAAGCCATCCGCAGGCGGGACCCGGCGGTGGCGACCTCGTATAACGTGCAGGGGGTGCTGACCCTGCAGTCGGTAAAGGACGGCACCGAGAAAAGCCGGCAGGCCGTGGAGGGTAAATACGAGGGCAGGGCCGAGGAAGCGGCTTCCCGGGCCGTGGACGAAGCCTGGCAAAGAGTGCTGAAGGTGTTGCGCTGAGGGCCAATTGTCTTCCATAGCCTCTTAACTGTTGACAGCCTGGTTAACCGGGTGTGGAAAATACGCATAGGCGGCCATGTTGTTTTTACGCAGTCAAGCCGTATTTTTACGGCCTAAACCCTATGGATATTTATGTTTACACTCACTTACCACAAGTTTGGGGGCAAGTGGTTTTTGGATTGCCCCGAATACCTGGAAAGCGGCGGAGCGGAGGATGACCTGGAATGTATTGGTCACACAAGCCGCCTGCTGGACCTTGTTTCCAATGATGATCTGAATGCGCGTCTTCTTTTTAGCTTTGAACCCTTCGACGGGTGTGATGAAGCCATGCTGGCCGGCTCCAGTGGCGGCCGGAGCGGCGGCTATTACTTCCTGCACCGCTTTGGCGACCGGGAAGTGGACCTGGAGCTATGGGTCAACCAGATGATCTACCAGTGCTGTGAAGAGCTGCCCCGCAGCTTTTACCTGAAGAAGGCCTAGGTGCCCAGGGGCTTTCCCTGGAGGCGTCGGACCACTGTCTGTACACCCAGCTCCGGCACCTGCTGTTCGGGGTTAGGGTAGCGCGCCAAGAGAAAGCCCTCGTATGAGTACGGAGGGCTTTGTTTAATGATACTTGAGCTACGGTAAGATAGCTCTACCGAAATTAACCAGATGGGGTCATAGAACCAATAGTAGAAGTACGTAAAACCCGCGTGCCTGTCTTTGGGGAATAGAAAAAATCCCAGTTAAGAATAACCGGGAGGTAATAGCTCAAGTTTCATTAACAAGATTACTTATTAAAAAGTTGTGCCATGCATTGTTCCCGTTTAGCAAGCCCTGGGGCAGGGAGCCATTGTGGGGCGTTCCGGTAACAATTTGTGGCTGGTGGGAATATTGAAAAGATTGGGCTGAATAACGGTAACAGAAAACCCGGGAATATTTGCGCTTTCCGCTTGCATTTTTCGGGTCTGTGTATTAATTTAACCGTGTCGCTTTATTCTACCGCTAAACCATTTATCCTTCCCTTCTGATTGGTACTCCCTGACCCGTCCCTGCGGCAACCCTGGTTCGTTTTGAAGTAACGCTTCACCCCCAAACCTATACTGCCATGAGTACGAAATCGATTCTCAGGACCCTGCGCAATGCGTTTTCGTTTGCGCCTTATGAAGGAACAGCTCCGGGCTACTGCACGGTGTCGGCCGGTGCGCCCCTGCCGCCGCCGGTGCTCGATACGATCAATTCGGTAAAGACCGGCAAGGGCTGGCAATGGAAGGGCGAGTATTACCGGGTATGCGAAGAGGGCGGTAATGTCCGTGAAATATTGATGTATACGTCCAATGGCGGCCTGCGGGTCGTGCGCATACACGACAGCGGTGAGCTGATCTCCATTGCGCCACGGGAAGAGCCCTTTTTCCTCTACCAGGCGCTGCACCTGTCGGATTACCATATGAACCTCTAGGGGCCTAATGTCCCATGAAAGCCGCAACCATCAAGCTAACAAGCCAAAACTCCGCTTATGAGGAAAGTACTCTATTACGTTATGCTGTTCCTGTTTTATGTGTGCGTGGTCTGGAATGCCTTGCGCAAACACGATTCCATCATGGGCACCGATGACAAATCGGTGCAGGCCCCGCCCCGCACGGTGGAGTGGGTGGCCGCGACCCAATGGCCCTGAGTGCGCCTTCTGTTTTCCCGTAAGCCTGCTAATCCAACCGGTCCTGGAGGTGTTGCGTCTTCTGTGGGCACCAGGCTAATAGGACAGCCGGGTGTCTTTTTCCATTCTGCGTAAGTAGTTTTTCCCAATCCGGCATGTTTGCCGGGGGGCGCTGCCTTCTCTTTGCAGAAAGACGCAGAACGTGAGAAGAATATATTCCCTGTTTTTATCGATGATGATGCTGACGGCCGCTTCGGGCCAGGTGGCCTATAGCCCTGTATTTATTGTTTCCTCCGAAGACCCGCTTACGCCTGTGGGCGTGGTGAAGGGGCGGGTGACCACCGCGGACGGGCGCCCGGGTGTGGATGTGTCGGTGGTGCTGCCCGGTACCAACCGTGCCACGCTGACCGATGAAGAAGGCCGCTTTGAATTAAAAAACCTGAAGGAGGGCTCCTACGCCCTGGCCGTATGATCAGCTCCGCTCCCATAAAGATGCCTGCCTCACTTCCAGAATAGAAGTGGGGCAGGCATAGTGATCTATAAATTGCCGCCTGCCGGAGTTCTCGACTTAGGAATCCGGACGGGCGGTATAAATCTGGAGCAATCGGCGGCGGTTATCCTGCGCCGTTCTCAACCTCTACGATGACGAAGGTCTTCATCCCTGCCGGGACTTTCCATTGCACCTGCTGGCCTTTACGAAAGCCGATAAGGGCGGCGCCGATGGGTGCCATCACCGACACCTTGCGCTCTTTTATGTTGGCGTTTTCCGGGGTCACCAGGGTGAGTTCCATGACCTTGTCCTTTTCGGCCACCTTAACGCGGGAGTTGATGCGTACCACGTCGGGTGGGAAGGACTCTTTTTCCACTACACGGGCGCGCTGTAATTCCGCCTGCAGTTCATCGGCTTCTTCGCGGCTGAAGATGGCGCTGGGCCCCCTGCCGCCCCTGAGGTAAGAAAGTATAAGGTCGTAATCGTCTTTTCGCAACACTACGGGCTGCTGTGCATGTTTCATATCGTTTAATTTATAAGGTGATCGATGGGCTCCGCTGCGCTGCGGGCCGGTGTACGGTTCGTTGATGGAAGGCTTCAGGCCCTTCCGGCCTCCTGCGCCGGCAGCAGCTTTGTCAGGAAGCGCTGCCAGTTGTGGGCCCGCGCTTCCAGCGCGGGCAGTTCTACGGCTTCGTTGTGTTCCGAAGCGTAAAAGGGTACCGCCAGTGGCTCCTTACAGTCGTTGCAATGAAAAACCAGTTCTACCCGTTCCACGTAGCCACTGATGGCCGGAGCCCCGGGGGCGTGCACGGCAGGCACCCTGTAGGTCTTTTGCACGGTGCAGGTGCTTACCTCGTCCAGGTTGATGGTGTACCAACGGTATACGGACTGGGCGTTTTCAAGCACCAGGAGCTTCTTTTTAAGGCCATCAAAGCCCATCACGCTGTCGGAGAGTACCTCCTGGCCGGTGAACGACAGGTCGTTGCGCGAGCCCAGCTTACTGATGGTCGCCAGCAGGGCTACCCTGCGCTGCTTTTGCTGCCGCAGGAAGAGCAGCAGGGCCAGCCCGCAGCCACTCACACTGAGCATCACCACTAACCATAGAACAATATCTTCAGGCATACGCTTTAGAAGTTTTTAATGCCGTGGTCAAACGTTTACAGGTTTCTTCGGGCACGTGCCAGTTGCACAAGGGCCAGGCCCATTGCCGGCAGGGTCAGCAGCAGGGCTCCATACCATTGGGGGCTCTGCGTGAACGCAGACCGCAGGATGATGGTATTGAGCAGTACCGATGCCAGTGCCAACAGGCCCGTCGTGGAAACCGATGGTGGATTCCGGGACATAGGAAAATAGGTTTGCTGTTAAAAAAGAAAAGGATAAATAAAGAGGGGAACCCCAGGCTTCTATGGTCAGGCTGGGGTCAGCGTATTAAAATCCTTAAAGTTGGAAAAGTAGTAAAGCTTGGGGCAGAAAGGGTGAAACTCGGTAAAGGAGCAGGTATAGCAATCCCTCATGTCCAGTATAACCTGCCATGGAGCGTGAAAAGTTGTCGTATGATTGCCTGTTCCAGTCACGATGCAAATTTATCGAATAAAGCACAAAGCATCTTTCCTGATGCTTTATTTATGCATTATTTTAAAGATATGGAAAATTCAGTAAGGAACACTGTTGTTTTTGTTAATCGTGTGACTGCAACCCGCTTTCCTATTGCCGCAGCCCGTTTAAATCCTGCTTCTTAAATTGTAAAGCATCAGGAGGTTGCCGATATAAACAGCTGCAATCAGCAAGGCGTCCCAGGCGAGGAAAAACACCTTCCTTTTGCTGCGGTACATCAGTCCGGCAATGGCTACGGCGGTCATAATGATCACCGAAAAAGCGGAAACAATGTTACTGTCGGAGGCATCTTTCAGTAAATGCCCCCTGGTATAGAAGGCATCATCAATCGCTAAAACAAGAATATTGAACAAATTGCTGCCAATGAGGTTGCCCACGGCCAGGTCGTAGGAACCCATTCGTATGGCACTGATGGAGACGGCCGCTTCGGGCAGGGAGGTGGAGGCTGCCAGGAACAGGGTTCCCACAAAAGACTCGCCAAGGCCCGATTCCTTTGCAATGGTTTCGGCAATTCCGGGCAGGAACACGGCAGCGCCGACCACGACCGCTGCATGAACTGCGTACAGCAGAACGGCTTTTCTTAAACTGACCTCCGGTACTGCCCCGGGGCTTCCTTTGGGAGTAGTGGTGGCGGCCACCATTTTTAATTCATAGTGGTAGAGCAGGCGCACCGAAATGAAATAAACCACTACAAAGGCGATACTGCTCAAGCCTATCCAGCTGACCAGCACAATATTAGGCGGCAAATAAAGGCCCAGGCCCACCATGGCTACCAGGAAAATGCTCAGGGCGGCTGCCAGGATGTGGCTGGTAGATACTTTTGAAGAAAGTGGTACGCCGGGTACCAGGGAATCCATCAGCGAGAGCAGGAAGAGGTTGAACACGCAGCTGCCCAGCACATCACCCAGGGCAAGATCTGCAGACCCCACCAGCGAAACCGAGCTGATACCTACCGTTAGTTCGGGGAGAGAAGTGACGGAAGCCATTAAGACCAGCCCTATCCAGGCTTTGCCCATGCCCAGGTGAACGGCAATAGCCTCACCATAAAGAGAAAGGTACCTGCCGCTGAAAAAGATCAGCGATGCCAGAATGACAAAGGCGAGGAGAGCGGTGATCATTCCCAGTAGTTTTTAGAGACAGCGAACAGCTATTTCAAGGTGTCAAGGGCTCTAATCACAAGCTATAAATATCTTGCCGACCTCTATAAGTGCATGGTGAAGCGGGACGTGTCAGATTCTGCAGGTTTCGGCGCGCCCGTCTTTCGATGAGAACTTGCCGGGCCATGTATTACCGGCCGCCATTAGCCCGAAGGTCCTCGAGGCACCCGGCATCGAGTTCCGCCTGCTCGCTTTTCAACAGGAGCCGGAAAGGCTTCCTGGAATCCACTACGTAATACATCAAGCAGTTGGGGTTGGAGCAGTGCTTCCCGTTTTTGTGGTCCTTATGGTCCGACTGCAAGGGTGAGCCTACGTTCACCAGGCCCAGCAAGTGGCCTATCTCGTGTTTGAGGATATTGCTTTCCAGGATGGTACGGTCGGGTGTGTCTTCCCTGCTGGCGTGTTCATGGATTTTTTTACCAAAGAGCACGGCCGACGTATTGCGGTAGGCCCAGCCCAGCATTTTTGGATCCGCAAAGTAGCCGTTGGTGTAGAGAATATATAAAGTCAACTGGTCATTCTGCACAAAGGCGGTGCGGTTGGCTCTTTCAATCGCCACGACCTGGTCGAGGGTGAGTGATTCGTTGGCAGCGGCCGCAATCTCCTTGGTGGTAATATAGATGCCCCCCGGTTTGTGGAGGAGGTCAAACAGGAAGAGCTGCAGGTTGAAAAGCGCCGCCCTGTCCGGTTTAAATCCGGGCATGTACTGTACTTCAATTTTCAGGGAGGTGTACCGGTCGTCGCGCAGCAGGTCGGCTGCCGATGTGCCTACTTTCTGGTTGTGAAAGGAGCGGTTGTCGACATAGTCATCGTCACTGGCAATGGTCTTCATGCAACTGGTCACTACGATCATCAACAGGATAGAAACGGCTGCTCTTATTTTCATGATCAACGGATTTATGTCATCTGTAAGGGTGATTCAGCAAATTGCCTTTCATTAGTAAGATCGTTTAAATAGGGTGGGAAGTATAGGTTCTCCTGTTAAAAATTCTCAAAGGATGTATTTTCTATTCACCGGGAAGGCATTCCGGCTGCGGGTGCAGCAGGCGTGTAGCTGTTTGCTTTTTTTAATTTAGCCGTTCTATGACGGATACAGGGACGCCGGCTGGCCAATATCATTAGTTTTGTAGCCAATCAAGCCACCATGACCTCTATACTACTGTTGGAAGACGACCATAAGATGGCTCTTGAAATAAAGAACTTTTTAGACCGCCAGGGCTATCGGTGCGCTATCGTGTACGATGGGGCGCTGTTTTTCCGGCAATGGGCGCTGGACGACTACGCGCTGTGCATTCTCGACATTAATGTGCCTTCGCTCAATGGCATGGAAGTGTGTCGCCGGCTGCGGGAACAAAACGCGGTGGTGCCGGTGCTGATGCTTACCGCTTATGGGGCTGTGGCCGACAAGGTGCAAGCGTTGGACTACGGAGCGGATGATTACATGGTCAAGCCCTTTCACCTGGATGAACTGGGCGCCCGCGTGAAAGCCCTGCTGCGCCGCAGCCATGGCGGGCAGAAAGAGGACGACCGGGTGTTGACGGTTGGCGACCTGGTCATCAACACTACCGATATGCGCGTGACCCGCAGCGGGCGGGAGGTCGCGCTGACGCCCAAGGAGTATAAGCTGCTGGAAACCCTGGCGCTGGCCCGTGGACGGGTGCTGTCGAAGCAACAGATTGCCGAGCGGGTGTGGGATATTCATTTCCAGACCGGCACCAACACCATAGAGGTGTACATCAGTTTCCTGCGCAACAAGATCGATAGCGGTTCGGATACCCCCCTGATCCACACGCGGGCCGGCTATGGCTATTACCTAAAGGAAACGAAATAATATGACCCTGAAGACCCGCTTTTCGCTCATCTTCAGCCTGCTGTTTTCGGTGGTGCTGGCCTCGATCCTGCTGGTGGTTTACTACCTGTTTGCCGACTTTCGGAAGGACGAGTTCAGTGAGCGCCTGTCGGAAAAGGCACAGACTACCGCGCGGCTCCTGCTGGAGGTAAAGGAGGTGGACAACGACCTGCTGCGTATCATCGACCGTAATGCCGCCAACATGTACAATGAGCGCATCCTGGTGTTCAACGACCGCATGGAGTTGATCTATAAAAGCGTGGATGATGCGGCGGTGAGCTGGACGCCTGCCGACCTGCAGCAGATCAAAGAGCGGCAGCGGGTATTCAAGCGCAGCAAGAAGATGGATGTGTTGGGGCTATACTATGATTTTGAGAACAGGGACTATTTTGTGCTGGTAGCGGCCGAGGATCGCTTCGGCAACAGCAAACTCAATTACCTGGCCTACCTGCTGGTGGGCGCCTTCCTCGTGGGCACGGCCCTGGTGTGGGTGGTTTCCTTTTACGTGAGCCGCCGGAGCCTCGCCCCGCTGGGCAGGGTGACGCGCCAGATCCGTGAGATCACCGGCAGGAACCTCACCGTGCGCCTGTCGCAAACCGCCTCCCAAGACGAGATCAATGATCTGTCGGGGTCGTTCAACCAGATGATGGACCGTATTGACCGGGCCTATAGCAGCCAAAAGGAGTTTACGGCCAATGCGTCGCACGAATTGCGCACCCCCCTCGCGCGGATGATCGCGCAGCTGGAGAACCTCCTGAAGGAAACACCGCCCGGTGAGCGCCAGGAGGCCGTGCTGCGTAGTATTGCCGAGGATAGTTACCTGTTGTCCGATATCGTTACTTCGCTGTTGCTGCTCTCCGAAATGGAGTCGCCCACCAAGCTCAATGGCTTTAAGCCCGTGCGTCTTGACGAGGTGGTGTTCCTGTCGGCCGCCCGCCTGGTAAGAAGCTACCCGCGCTTCCGGTTGCAGTTTGAAATAGAGCAGGCAGAAGGCCGGGAGGTCAACCTCGAAGTGGCCGCCGATGAAACCCTGCTGGCCATTGCGGTGGGCAACCTGCTGAAGAATGCTTACCTCTATTCCACTACAGGGATAGTGCAGTGCATCCTGCGGGAAGAAACCGGGGGAATCCAACTGGAGATCATCAACCAGGGGCCCGTACCCGAAGTGGAGGACACCACTACGCTGTTCCGCACTTTTGCGCGCGGCAGCAACAGTATCCACAAGCCGGGCAGCGGCATTGGCTTGAGCATCGTCAACCGCATTGTGAATTACCATGCAGCTTCTATCCGCTACCAGGTAGCCGCCCCCGATACGAATAAAGTGGTGCTGACTTTTGGTCCATGGCCGTGAACTAAGCAGGAAGAGGTTTCCTGGAGATTATTGATTACTGGATTATTGATTATTACTTCGCACATGGTTGTGGCCTGGTAGGGGAAAGCACTCAATAGCGGAAACCCACTCATCACTCACTTTACCGTGATTTAAGCCACTCTTAAGTCCCTTTTAAGCCTTTTTTAATAACGGCTCCCTAAACTTGCAGGAGAAATGGGCCTACTTTAAGCGGTTTTTTAAATTAAGGGTTTATAAAAATCTTCAGTGGCCCATTTTCTTTTCCTGGTCCTGCTCCGGGCAGCCCCGCAAAGGGCTCCTAAAAAGCGGGGCGTCTGGAACTACTGATTTACTTTCCGGCAATAATGCTCCACATGCCCCGGTGTACTGGTTGGAAGCGGGCATTGATGCAGTTTTTCCTGTTCCACGTTTTGAAATGAAAGCCAGGCCGCAGACCTGGCTTTTTCTTTGACCAGGGAAGAACGAAATACCCCCGGATGGAAGATCAGGAATGAGGGGGTGGCATGCTGGACAGAGGCTGACCGGTCACGAAACGTAGTTTTACGATTGTTGCCCACGGGGATGTTTAGTAGCTTTATGGCAGCCCTAATGAGCTCCCGTTTTTAGCTACCCTACTGCTCCACTTTTGAGTGGAGCTTTTTATTGCCCCGGCACCGGGGAAAAGGGGATAGGGCCGGGGACTCGTAAAATTCCCTAGATTTGCCGCTGTTTATTTTTATACCCTGAGAAAGTAAACCCTTAACCATGAGCACCGTAGAGGCTTCCAATAACCGGCAGACTGTTCTGCACTCGATTATCCTGGCCGACGATGACCCGGATGATCATGAGTTTTTTCGTGATATCCTGCAGGATATTAATTCTTCTATAAAGCTGAACATTGTAAAAGACGGGGCAGAGCTCCTGCAACTGCTTCCGCATTTTGTGCCCGACCTGTTGTTCCTCGACCTGGAGATGCCGGTCAAAAACGGCCTGGAGTGCCTCCGGGAAATACGAAATACTCCCCATCTGAAAGATCTGCCGGTCGTGGTGTTTTCTTCCACTACCCGCCCGGCCAACATTGAAACGGCCTACGAGATGGGCGCCGACCTGTTTTTGATCAAGTCGCATTCCTATAGCGACCTGCTCTCTTCCGTAAAGGCCCTGCTGGACCTGGACTGGAGCAACCCGGCCCAGATCAAAGAGCAATACCGGGTCAACGACCGGTATACCGCTTTTATGTAAGCGGGGCGGCCGGACCGGTTCCCCTGCTCCAAAACAAAAGGCCCCCGGTAAAGAGGGCCTTAGCGTTCATGGGAATAGTTAAGGGAATAGGCTACGGATCGTACTATATACTCAAAAACTTATAGGGCAGAACCCGGTAACAGGGTTTTGTGAATCTTGGACTCCCTTGATTATGAAAGGTTTAATAGGCCCTGAAAAAAATAAGCCGCTTCTTTCCTGGTAATAGCACACCGGCCCGGGGTTTATCCCCTGTATACCCGGCTCTCTGCCCCTTGCAGCGCTTAGGCGGCATAGTAATGAAGCAATCTTTTTACGGTTTCCTCCAGTCCCCGCTGGCTGATGGGTTTGGTGATAAACGGTACGCCGTGCAGCTCGCAGAAGGTCTGGTCCACAGCGGAGGAAGAAGTGGTGAACATCACCACCGGTACCCTGTCGAGTTCTTTGTCCTTTTTGATATGGGTTATAGCCTGTTTGCCGTCCATCAGCGGCATGTTGATATCCATGAGCACCAGGCAGGGCAGCTGGCCCCGCTGCTTGCTCTCCTCCAGGAAGCGCAGGGCTTCCACGCCATTGAGCGCACTGGCAACGCGCATCGTGGGGTCAATAGCTTTAATGGAATCCAGGACCATCAGCTGGTCGTCGGGGTCATCATCAACACATAGGACAGTCCTGCGCAAGGTTAGCATACGAAGCGGAAGGTTTGGTTAGTGATTGTAGACTGATGACCGTTCGCGAGGTTTAACCGTTGCATCAAAAATGGACACATTCCCGGTCCCTATGGCGCCCCTCATTGCGGCAGTTAAAAGCAATGACCACAATTTCCCTTTAGAATGACAGGCGTTATTGGACTGGCTTCGGTACGATGCTAAATTGCCTTTGTCTTTCAAGAGGTGCACCATTTGCGAAAAGCTGCCGTACCCTTTGCGCCGACAACGGAACGCTGACATAAAACATTACCGATGAAAAGAATCCTTTTATTACTGCTGTTGCTGGGTGCTTTTACGGGTGCCCTTGCCTGTATCATTGAAGTAAAGGCAGACCCTTCCACCAAAAAAGACCACTACAAAGCAGGCGACGAAGTGGTGGTGCTGGTGGTAGTGAAAAAAGAGCACCGGGTGTGCCATTCGCCTATTGAGGAAACCACTTATGAGCCCCAGGGGTTAAAGATCCTCTCCGCTACCGACTGGAAGGAAACGGCGCCAGGCGTATGGGAGCGCAAGATGAAGCTCAAAGTGACCGATCCCCTGGGTGGCCCGCTATCGTTTGGTGTGCGCCGCAAATGCAACAAAGAAAACAGCCATAGCACGTTAATCCTCAACGAAAGGTAAAATCCCGTACGATGAAACGTATCTTTTTGTTGACCCTGTTGTTCCTGCTGGCCTCGGGCGCCGGTTTCCTCTGTGCACAGGAGGACTTTAAGGAGTGGACGGAGGATACTGTCGTCCAGTCAGGGGGGGCAGGCGCCCGTGTGCAGGAGGGCGGGGAGACACCTGGCGTTGACGCTCCCGGTCGCCACCACGGGGGAAGAGGCATGGGAGAAAACCAGTATTGGCTCGCCGGCGTGGTGCTGGCCACAGCAGTGGCCGGTGTGCTGGTACGGTTCAAAAGGACCCGTACCGCGCGTCCCTTCTTTTTAGTGGCTTCGGTAGCCGTTCTGGGTTTTTACCGGGGTTCCTGTCCCTGCCCGGTGGGCGGCTTCCAGGAAGGCGCCCTCTTCCTGATGGGGACGGGGGGGCATATAGGCTGGGTGTGGTGGTTCGTAGCCCTGCTGCCGGTCACCTACCTTTTTGGCAAAGTATGGTGCGGCTGGGTCTGTCACCTGGGTGCCCTCCAGGAGCTGGTGCATCGACCCGGCCGGTTCAACTTCCTGGCGTCGGCCCGGGCGCAACGGGTTATGAGGTATATACGCATTGGTGTGCTGGTGGCTTTGGTGGCGCAACTGGCGCTTACCCGGCAGCTGTGGTGGAAAGAAGTGGATCCCTTCAAGACAGCCTTTAACCTGATGGCTACCGACCCGCTTAGCTGGATATTATTAGGCGTGCTGCTGGTGAGCTCGGTGCTGATACACCGTCCTTTCTGCAAGACCCTCTGCCCCGTGGGCCTGGTGCTGGGCTGGGTAAGCCTGCTGCCCCGCGCCGCCGGCATAGGCGGTAAGGCCGCTTGCATTGGCTGCAAAGCCTGCAGCAGTGCCTGCAGCAGCCATGCCATCAGCTGGAACCAGAAAACCGTAATGCTGGACCGACAGGAGTGTATCGCCTGTGGCGAGTGCCTGGAGGCCTGCCGGCTGAATGCTTTGGAAATGACTACCGGCAAAAGCGGTAGTACCCAGGTGCTCAGCATCGGTAAACAGGGTGAAGGAAAGGCTGTTAAACAGGTTTCCACCCTATAGGCATACCTGCATTTAGCCTGGCAGGCGCCACAGGGCTACCCCGCCACTTTTCTTTAGGGCCGCCGCATTGCCGCCTGGTGAACCGGTGATGAGCACTCCCTGGTGGCCATACCGGTGGCACGACAGGGGTTTGCGTGAATTAGAAACTTATTAGAAATGCGGCTGTCGATGGAGGGCATCCGACATCGAGTAACTTTGAAGGCGGCCTTACTGCAGGGCTAAAGACCTTCGTACAATGTTGGTCCGCCTTTTTCAGTAATGCTCATAACCATCCATGGTATCCACATGTTTTATCACCCTAAATATACCTTTAGCCTTTGCCTATGAAGCGAGTCATCCTTATGTGCCTGGTATTTTCGTTTACCCTGTTGGGCTGCGACATCAACCGGCGTGAAAAAGAAGTGGAGCGGAAAACTGTGCAGCTGCAGCAGAAAGAAGAAGAGCTGCAGGCCCGCGAATTAGCCCTTACCCAGAAAGAAGCAGAACTAGCCACCCTGGCCAGAAATGTAGACAGCACCCGCCAGGATTCCTCCTTTATTTATGATCCCCGCCTGATTGGCTTATGGTCGGTGACGATGACCTGTACGGAAACCACTTGCCCCGGATCGGCTGTCGGTGACACAAAAACTGAACAGTGGGAGCTTTCCTACCAGGGACACCATATCCTGGCAAGAGCCCTGGTGAGCGATACCCTCACACGGGTGTACCAGGGCATTTATACCGGAAATACCCTGGAGCTGGTGGAAGAACGCAGTGGGGCACCGGCCCAGCCCGCTACCCGGATGATTGTGCGACTGCGCCTGGTAAACAGCAGCACCATGGAAGGCCAGCGCGAGATCGTACGCGAAGGTGAGTGCAAGATCATCTATGCCCTGCAGATGAATAAACAGCAGACGAGGACCGCATTAAAGAATTGAAATGGTATTATTAAGTGACCTGGACTTTACACTGCCCCTGAGCAACCCGGTGATCATTTTTTCACTGGTGCTCTTCATCATACTGTTCGCGCCTATCCTGTTCAACAAGATCAAAGTGCCCCACCTCATCGGCCTGATTGTGGCAGGTATTATCGTGGGACCCTACGGCTTCAACCTGCTGCTGCGCGATTCTTCGATCGTGCTGTTCGGCACCGTAGGGTTGCTGTATATTATGTTTACCGCGGGCCTGGAGATCGACCTGCAGGAGTTCAAGAAGAACCGGGTGAAAAGCCTGGTGTTCGGCCTGTTCACCTTTGCCGTGCCTATGGGGCTTGGTATCCTGGCTGCCTATTACGTACTGCACTTTTCACTGCCCTCGTCGATCCTTCTGGCCAGTATGTTTGCCTCGCATACCTTGCTGGCCTATCCCATTGCCAGCAAGTTCGGCCTGTCGCGCATCTCCTCGGTGACCCTTACGATTGGCGGTACCATCATAACCGATATCCTGGCCCTGCTCACCCTGGCTTCGGTAACCGGCATGACACAGGGCGAGATCAGTTCGGCTTTCTGGATCCGGCTGGTTATTTCCTCGATCATCTTTGGGGCTATCGTATTCTTTGTGTTCCCGCTGATCGCACGGTGGTTCTTTAAGAAATTTGATGACAACATTTCGCAGTACATCTTCGTGCTGGCCATGGTGTTCCTCGGTTCTTTCCTCGCCGAAGTGGCGGGGCTGGAAGCCATCATCGGCGCCTTCCTGTCGGGGCTGGCCCTGAACCCCTTTATCCCGCACAACTCACCGCTGATGAACCGCATCGACTTTGTGGGAAACGCTTTCTTTATACCCTTTTTCCTGATCAGCGTGGGGATGCTCGTCGACTTTAGCGTGCTGTTCAAAGGATGGGGTGCCCTGGAAGTGGCGGGAGTGATGATCGTTATCGGTATCCTGGCCAAGTGGGTGGCTGCCTGGCTGACCCAGAAAACCTTCCGCCTGCCGGTACTGGACCGCCAGATGATCTTTGGCCTCAGCACCGCCAGGGTAGGGGCCACACTGGCCGTGGTGCTGGTGGGCTATAACCTGATCCTGGGCGAAACTGCCACCGGTGAACCCA
>DASWYM010000018.1:0-3466 GCA_036404975.1 Chitinophagaceae bacterium | reverse complement strand
CGCCGCGGCCTGGGATTTGATAAACCCGAGAAGGACAACGGCACCCGTAGAGAGCCTTACCCATCCGAACTGGCCTCTCCCGGCACCTATGGTCATACCGGCTTTACCGGCACGGCCGTGTGGGTGGACCCGCAGACCAACCTGATTTATATCTTCCTGTCGAACCGCGTCTACCAGTCGCGGGGCAACAACCTGCTGTCGCAAATGAACGTGCGCGGTAAGATCCAGGACGCGATTTACCGGGCCCTGAAGAAGGAAGCGGAAGCTGCTGCGGCTGCGGCCGAAGCCCAGGCCAAAGCTGCCGAAGCGGCTGCCGGTAGCACCAGCAGTGCGGATGCCGGTAAGGACCAGGAGCAAAAGGACCAGGAAAAGGAACTGGAGAATCAACTCCTGTTTAACTAAGGGAGTGATACTGAATAAAATAGATTAGGGTAGCCGTGGCTACCCTAATTTTTTTGTCCTCTGTAAAGGAGCCCTAAGTGGTCTCTTCCTGTACGGGGTTCTTGCTGACAAAGTCGTCGCGGATGTCCTTGAACTTTGCCTGCAGTTCGGTAGAAGAAGAAAGGGCGGCGGCGACGTGCTCGTGGATGTCGGGCAGGCTGTCGGCGAGGGAGTCGTCGCCCAGGTTGATGTTATCGGCTTCTATCTGGGTAATCTTCTTAAGCACCGAGGTTTGGCTGTTGATGACATCGTCCAGCTCCCGCAGGACTTTGTCCATCAGGGTGATCTTTTCGCGCGTCTGCATATGGAAGTGTTTTTGTTTCACTGTACTAGCGGCGAATACAATGCCAGACCTGTTGGAGGTTGGAAGTTGGAGGTAGATGCAACGCCTTATTCCGGTTGCGGTTCTTCGAAGTTGTCGTAGTAGGTGTAGTCTTTGGTGATCTTGCCGTCTTCAATGGTGAAGATGGTGCAGATGGGGAGTTCGAATTTGGAACTGTCGGGGGCCGTGCCGGTGGAGACGAATTCCACGATCACCTGGTTAGCGCCCGAGGGATAGGTTTGCACTATACGGTCGTGGATGTCGGGGAAGGTCTTTAGCAGTTCGGAATATTTGTCGATGATCTGCTGGCGGGTTTGCCTGACGATGCCGGTGCCCAGAGAGGGGTCTTTGAAGTCGGCAGTCTCGGAGTATAAGGCAGCCATTGCCTTCCAGTCGTGGCGGTTAAAGTGGTCGTAGTATTGCTGTATCAGTTGCTCGTTGTCCGTAACTGCTGTACTGCCTCCAGGGTGCTGCTGGCAGGAAACAAGGACAAACCCGATGAGCAGAATGGCAATGAGGTTTCGCTTCATATTGTTTTGGTTATTCGGATCAAGTTGCTTGTTTGGGTGCCTAAGATATTCCGGAAATCCTGTTTTTGCAATGGGTGTTATTACCGGCAGGGGATAATCTAGAACTTATAAGCACAGATGCCTCCTTCGCCGGCATGACAAGGATAGAGAGCTACTGATCAACGGCACTCCTACTGCAGAAAGATTTAGGCCATTATTTTAGGGAACTCTTTTGCGTAAAGCGTATAGCGTGTAGCGTAAAGCGTGTTTACTGGATCATTTTGTTCCGAATCAGCTCCATCAGTTCGGGCTTGTAGCTTTCGCCGATGAGGATCTTTTCGGGGACGCCCTTGAGGGAAAGCATGTTGCCTTCAATGCCGGTGATGCGCGCCAGCGGGATGATGTAGGACTTGTGCACGCGCATGAACTGCTGGCGGGGCAGGTGGTCTTCCAGTTCCTTCATGCTGGTATAGACCAGGGTCTTCTGGCCGCCGCGATGCACGGCCACGTAGTTCTTCATGCCTTCGATATAATCGATCTCGGCAAGGTTGATCTTCAGGAGCTTGCCTTTTGATTCTGTTTTGACGAAGATGTAGTCGTCGTCGCTTTCTTTTGCGGGGGCGGCCGGGGCAGACTCTTTGATGAGGCCTGCGGCTTTCTGCACGGCCTGCAGGAAGCGGGGCAGGCGGATGGGCTTGAGCAGGTAATCGACCACGTCGAGCTCGTAACCCTCGAGGGCGAACTCGCTGTAGGCCGTGGTGAGGATCACTTTGGACCTGCCGCCAAGTGCCTTAATAAAGTCGATGCCCGAGAGTTCGGGCATTTGTATATCCAGGAAAACAAGATCCACTTTCTGGTCCGCAACCATCTTCAGCGCTTCCAGCGGGTTGGTGGTAGCGCCCACCAGTTGGAGTTGCGGTGTCTGGCCGATGTAATGGACCAGGATGTCTATGGCGTGTTGCTCGTCGTCGACAATGATGCAGGAAATCATAACTGGTTAATGGTAAGTTCGGTGGTGTAAAATTCGTCATCCTCTTTCACCTTGAAGGTATAATTTTTCCCGTAGGCAAGATGCAACTGGTTCTTGATATTCTCCAGCCCAATGCCGGTGGAGAGCTCTTTTGGGCCCTGCTTCTTGCGGTTGCGGCAGTAAAAGCGCAGGGTCTTGCCTTCCACCACGAGGCGGATCCGGATGGGGTGCTCCGGGCTTTTGAGGTCGCCGTGCTTAAAGGCGTTTTCTACCAGGGTGATGAGCACAAAGGGTATGATGGTGGCGCCGTTGACCACGCCTTCCACTTCGAACTCCACGTAGAGGCTGTTGCTAAAGCGAAGCTGGTTGATCTTGATCACGTTGCGCATGTGCTCGATCTCGTCTTTCAGCAGGGCCTTGCCGTCTTTGGTATTGCCGGCGCTGAGGGCGTAGCGCATGATGTCGCTGAGCGTGAGGATGCCTTCGGAAAGTTCGGCGGAGTAGGGCAGCGATTTGGAGTAGAGGAAGTTGAGTGTATTGTGCAGGAAGTGGGGGTTGATCTGGGCCTTGAGGAAGTTGAAGTTGGCTTGCGACTTTTCCACTTCGAGCTGCAGCTTTTGCTCTTCCAATACCTTGCGCTGCTTGCGTTCGTCGCTCAGGTAAGTAAAGTAGGGAATGATGAGGGCCGTGCCGATCTTAAAAAGCGAGGAGAAGGCGATGGACATGATCATCAGGCCGGTGGTCAGCTGCTGTTTTACCTTTTCGTCGAAATCCTGCAACTGGTAATAGCCGATATAATACAGGGTTAGAATGACAGCCCATAGGACGGATACCCGTATATAATCGATAGTAGGCTTCCGCTCTTCGATGAGGCGGTAATAAGCATTCATGGCGAAGTAATAAAAGACTACCGAGAAAGAAAGACTGATAGCCTGCGTCAGGAAGTGATATAAAGAGAAGATCTCCTGTACTTCGATTTCTTTGGCTGCGGCGGGTGTGACGGAGATGGTGATCACGCCAATGAAGGCCAGGAGCAGGTAGAGTCCCAGCAAGACCCAGAATACCTTCCAAAAGCCGTATCGTTTCTTTGTATTCATTCTTCGTCTGAAAGTTACTCTACAAAAGTTTACAGGCAAAGACACGAAGGATTTTCCTTTCGTGTCTTTGCCTCTGAATTGTTTACTGTCCTATTCCAATGCCGCCACCACCGGAACCAACCCGTTT
>DASWYM010000017.1:0-4455 GCA_036404975.1 Chitinophagaceae bacterium | reverse complement strand
TTTTTCTTTTGGGGCAGGAAAGCGGGTGGTTTGTGATCTTTAGCAGGAGCGACGGTCTTATTGAAAGAGAAAGCCCCTAAAAGAGAAAGCAGCCCTGAGGGCTGCTTTCCTATAAAGATGAATTACCGGTATTGTTTATTTACCGCCACCCAGGAGGTTGTCGGCCATTCCCTGGAACATGGGGTACTTCTCGACGATGAAGTTCTTGATGGTTTCCAGCGTCTTGTTTACTTGCTCGTCGGAGAGGTTGGCCTGGGTCTTTAAGCGTGTCTTCAGTTCTTCTACTTGTCCTTGCATATCGGCATTGCCGCCGCCAAACATATTTCCAAACATGATCTATAGTTTATATGGTTAATAATTAAGCTACTTTCAGCAGGCTCAGCTTGCTTCGGTCAAACTTGCGCTTGGCGTACTCCAGGTCCAAGGTGAAGTATTTCTCTTTGGAAGAGGGCAGTTCGAACATCGCATCGGTAAGGATGCCTTCGCAGATGCTGCGCAGCCCGCGGGCGCCGAGCTTGTACTCAACGGCCTTTTCCACCATAAAATCGAGCACCTCGTCTTCGATGGTGAGCTTGATGCCTTCCAGTTCGAAGAGGCGGATGTACTGCTTGATGAGGGCGTTCTTCGGCTCGGTAAGGATGGCCCGAAGGGTTTCGCCGTCGAGGGGATCGAGGTGGGTAACCACCGGAAGACGGCCCAGCAGTTCGGGGATAAGACCGAATGACTTCAGGTCCTGGGCGTTGACGTAGCGCAGCAGGTTCTTTTTCATGTCTTCCTGCAGCTGCTTGTCCACGTTAAAGCCGATGGTGTTGGTCTGCACGCGGCGGGCGATGATCTTGTCGATGCCATCGAAGGCGCCACCACAGATAAACAGAATATTCTGGGTATTGATCTTTATGAGCTTTTGCTCGGGGTGCTTGCGGCCGCCCTGCGGGGGCACCAGCACGTCGGTTCCTTCCAGCAGCTTCAGCATACCCTGCTGCACCCCCTCGCCGCTTACGTCGCGGGTGATGGAAGGGTTGTCGCCTTTGCGGGCGATCTTGTCGATTTCGTCGATGTACACAATCCCACGCTCGGCAGCGGCAACGTCGTAGTTACACACCTGCAGCAGGCGGGTTAAAATGCTTTCTACGTCCTCACCTACGTAACCGGCCTCGGTAAACACGGTGGCGTCCACGATGGTGAAGGGAACGTTCAGCAACTTGGCAATAGTCTTGGCCAGCAGGGTCTTACCGGTACCGGTTTCGCCTACCATAACGATGTTACTCTTCTCGATCTCGATGTCGCTGCCGGTGTTCTCGCTTTTGTACTGCAGGCGCTTGTAGTGGTTGTAAACTGCTACGGAGAGCACTTTCTTGGCCTCATCCTGACCAATGACGTATTCGTCCAGGAACTTTTTCATTTCCATGGGCTTTTTCACCGTCAGTTTAAAGGCAGCAGAGCCCGGAACCTTGTCGTCGCGCACCATCAGCTCCTGGTCAATGATCTCCCGGGCGTGCTCGACGCAGTTTTCACAGATATGCCCTTCCTGGCCCGCAATCAGGATCTTGACCTCGTCGCGGCTGCGGCCACAGAAAGAACAGTGTAATATATTTTTTGCCATTTAATTGATTCTGATATTGAATAGAAGCTCTAAAGACGGCTAACGCTGCATTAGAGCCTACAAAAATAAAAAAAACCGTTGGCTAGCAACGGTTTTGAAAGTCTTTTATGATACAATTAGTACAGTTTGTCTACTATTTTATCCACAATACCATACTCGATGGACTTCTGGGCATCCATCCAGTAGTCGCGTTCAAAGTCTTTACGGATGCGCTCGATGGTCTGCCCGGTGTTCTCGGCCAGGATGCGCGCGCCCATTTCCTTGGTGCGCATGATCTGCTCGGCATGGATCTCCATATCGGCGCTAACGCCCTGTATATGACCGCCTAACGAAGGCTGGTGGATCATGACCTCGCCATGCGGAAAGATCAGTCGCTTGCCCTTTTCACCGGCACTCAGCAGGATCGATCCCATGGAAGCTGCCAGGCCCATACAGATGGTTGTAACCGGGCTCTTGATCAGCTTCATCATGTCGTAGATGACCATACCGCTGGTGACCGAACCGCCGGGGCTGCTGATGTAGAACCTGATCTCCTGGCCGGGGCTGTCGGCTTCAAGCAGCAACAGTTTGGTTACCACGTCTTTGGCAGACTTGTCGTCTACAATACCCCACAGGTAGATGCTGCGGGTCTGAAAGAAGTATTTCTCCAGGCGTTTGTACAGCATCTGGGTATCCAACTGGGCACGTTCTTCCTTTTCTTCTTCGGTTTCGGGTGTCTCGGGAGTGCCAGGCGTTCCGGGCTCCGGTTGAGGGCCCATAATATTCCATCGTCTATCGTTCAAATCAAAGAAGCTCATCTTTATATCTTTAGTCGTTTAGGATTAATTACTTGGTTTCTGCTTTCTTGTCCTTCTTGGGGTTGACCAGCAGCACTTCGTCCACCAGGCCATAGGTCTTGGCCTCCTGGGCGGTCATCCAGTAGTCGCGGTCGAAATCCTCGTGTACTTTCTCTACAGTTTGACCGGAGTGTTGACAAACGATCTCGTAAAGCTCCTGCTTCAGCTTGCGGATTTCTTTTACCGTGATCTCGATGTCGGTAGCCTGCCCGCCAATGGCGCCGCTGGGCTGGTGCATCATGATGCGGCTGTGCTTCAGGGCTGCCCTTTTGCCATGCGTGCCGGCTGCCAGCAGCACCGAACCCATAGAAGCGGCCACGCCAATACAGATGGTGGCTACATCGGGGGACACGTACTGCATGGTGTCGTACACACCCAGCCCGGCATATACGGAGCCGCCGGGGGAGTTGATGTACATATTGATATCGCGGGTGCGATCGGTAGAGTCCAGGAACAGTAACTGGGCCGTCACAATATTAGCCACTTCGTCGTTGATGGGATAGCCGAGGAAGATGATGCGGTCCATCATCAGGCGGCTGTATACGTCCATGACCGCTACGTTCATGGGACGCTCTTCGATTACGTTGGCGGTAAGGGCGGTCACCAGGTGCTGGGAATACCCGTGGAGGGTATTGCTCGAGATACCTCTGTGCTTAACGGCATATTTTTCAAATTCAGATGGGAAACTCATATCGTCTAAGATTAATAAGTAAGCAATTTAAGTGATAGAGTGCTTTCAAATACCATGCGAGGGCAAAAATGTGACAGAATGCCATGGCGGGAGGGAGCAGGAGACGAGGGACGTGAGACGTGAAAGGTGAGACGGGAGACGTGATATGTAAGACGTTTAAGACCCAGGCATCACTTCAGGGAGGGCAGCCCCGGGCCGGCCGCTCCCTTTAGACCCTCTCCACGATATAAACGCCCCAGCTGAAGCCTAAGTCACCCCCGGGTGACGCCCTGGTAACAGTATGGCAGTAGCACTCCAATAGTACTGCAATAGTACTGTAATAGTACCCTTATAGTACCTTTTGCTATGTACTGTATCCCTACTACTGCAGTACTATTAGGGTACTATTGCAGTGCCTCTGCAAGGCTTTTACTATGGGATTACCCTGCCGTCATCAGGCAGCTGGCTACAGGGTCTCATTACCTAAAACAAGCAGATCCTGCTGTTTCCGCTGTTCGTTGCGTCCATAAATAGCGAGTAAAGGGCGGTGGGTGTGTCCGTTAGTACACTGCCTTCCGTTGGGCTCATGACGCCAAAAGAAAAAGCCTACCATTTCTGGCAGGCTTTATAAGTTACAGTGGATCTCCTAATCCCCATCCCGATAGCTATCGGGACCTAATTCCTATTAATGATGGTGGTGCTGGTGCGCTTCGTTCATCTTGATGAACTCTTCTTTGGTGATCGGAGTCTCCTGGGCGTTCACCTGGGTTTCCAGGAATTCGAACAGTTTTTGGGTCTGGATGCGATTATAGGCATCCTCCACGTACTTGCGGTCCTTCATCATGCGGTCGATGTAATCGCGAACCCAGTCCTGCTCTTCGTCCAGGGTGGTCATGCCCATGTAGCCTAAGAGCTGCTGTTTGGCAAACTGGCGGATATCGTCCTGCTGCACCTGGATGTTGTTATCCTGGTTAAGCTTTTCGGTGATCAGGCTCCACTTCAGCTGGTTCAGGAAGGTGGGGAACTCGCTTTCCACTTCTTCGTCGGTCTTTTGCTTGCTCTCTTCGCCCTGGGACTTCAGCCAGCGCTTCAGGAATTCTTCGGGGAAGCTGATGGTAGTGTTGTCGAGCAACACATGGTAAAGATTATGCTGCAACTGGTTGCTGCTCTCGGTATTCCACTGGTTCTGCAGCTCGGTGCGCAGCTTCTCGCGGAATTCTTCCACCGTCTTGATCTCCTGGTTGGGAAACAGTTGGGCAAAGAATTCTTCGTTCATCTCGCGCTTTTCCACCAGGCCCACCTTGGTCACTAGCAGCTTGAAGTGCTTGTTGGTACTGCTGTCCAGG
>DASWYM010000016.1:0-16306 GCA_036404975.1 Chitinophagaceae bacterium | reverse complement strand
GCCTGAGCCAGCATCTGGTCCAAGGGCTTCTTGACAAATAAACTCATAGATAAAGTGGGTTGTAATTTCGATTAAGCTCGTAAAATAAATAATAATTCCATAAGCGGGTACATTCTTTTCCACACGCGCGAGGCGTTAAGAATACAAAAGTTTTGTGCGTGCGTATTTTTTCCGACTTTCGGCATTCTTAATTATAGCGTACTGTATGGGAAAAGGAAACAGATTGACTATATGGATACTGATCTCCATGGTATTGGGTGTGGGGGTAGGCTACCTTGTGTTTGCCGGTGGTTCGAATGATTTCAGGACTAGTTTTTCGACCAATATAAAATTACTCAGCACCATCTTTATCCGCCTGGTGCAAATGATCATTGCCCCCCTGGTGTTCACTACCCTGGTGGTGGGGATCGCCAAACTGGGTGATCTCAAAACGGTGGGCCGGGTAGGCGGCAAAGCCATCCTGTGGTTCGTGACGGCCTCGCTGGTTTCTTTATTAATAGGATTAGTGCTGGTGAATTATTTTCAGCCGGGCACCTATATAGACCTGTCGCAAAAAGATGTGGCCGGCCTGTCGGACCTGATGGGTAAGCAGAAAAGCTTCTCGCTGCAGAACTTCGTGGAGCACGTTATCCCGCGAAGCTTTATCGAGGCCATGGCCACCAACGAGATCCTGCAGCTCGTAGTATTCTCTATCTTTTTTGGCGTGGCCGCGGCTTCTATCGGCGAGTATGCCAAACCTTTGGTGAAGGCCCTGGAAGTGGCGTCGCATGTCATTTTAAAGATGGTAACCTTCGTCATGAACTTTGCGCCCCTGGGCGTATTTGGTGCCATTGCTGCCGTGGTCGCCTCCAAAGGGTTAGGCATCTTTGAATTCTACCTGCGGTACTTTTTATACTTCCTCGCCGGTATTGCTATTCTGTGGATCATCCTGCTGGGCGTGGGCTTCCTGATCCTGGGTGGCAACATGCGCGAGCTGCTCCGCAGAATTGGCCCACCCCTGCTGATTGCCTTCAGCACCACCAGCAGCGAAGCGGTATTCCCCAAGCTTACCGAAGAACTGGAGCGCTTTGGCTGCCGCGACCGGATTGTGGCCTTCGTGTTGCCGCTGGGTTATTCTTTTAATCTCGACGGGAGCATGATGTACATGACTTTTGCCTCCCTGGCCATTGCCCAGGCCTATGGCATCCACCTGCCGCTGGCCACCCAGCTGACCATGCTGCTGGTGCTGATGCTGACCAGTAAGGGGATTGCCGGTGTGCCCCGCGCCTCCCTGGTGGTGGTGCTGGCTACCTGCGCCATGTTTAACATTCCGCCGGAGGGCGTTGCTTTAATTTTACCCATCGATCACTTCTGCGACATGTTCCGCACCGCCACCAACGTGGTAGGCAATGCCCTGGCCACCAGCGTGGTGAGCAAATGGGAGGGAGAGCTCGATAACCCGATTGATCAACCCGCGACCAGCTCATAGAATACAGGATAGCTAATGGAGAAAGGATTTATACAACAGTTTATCGAATGGATCATTCATAATGGCGGATTATTTGTGCTGTTGTTTGTGGTATTTGCCGAAACAGGATTGTTTGTAGGATTCTTTCTGCCGGGCGATTCCCTGCTGTTTGCAGCCGGCATCTACCTGGAGGAACTCTCCCGGGAGCTCTTTGGCTGGCACTATATGTTCGTAATCATCCTGGTGGTCGCGGCTTCCATCTTAGGCAACCTGGTGGGTTACTGGTTTGGCCACAAGACCGGCCCCCTGCTGTATGAGCGTAAGGAATCGTGGCTGTTCCGTCGCAAGCACCTGATGCGCGCCAAGGACTTTTATGACCATTACGGCAAGGGCACGATCTTCCTCGCGAAGTTCCTGCCCATCATCCGCACCTTTGCGCCCATAGTGGCGGGCATTGTCAAAATGCACTGGCCCACCTTTTTGCTTTATAATGTGCTGGGCAGCCTGGCCTGGGTATTCAGCATGATGCTCGGTGGCCACTTCCTGCAGACCTGGGTTCAGAGAGAGTTTGGCTTTAGTCTGAAGGACCACATCGAGGGGATTACCCTGGCCATTGTTCTGGTGACAACACTGCCCGTTCTATACAAGCTGTTTTTCGGTAAGAAGACGGGCGTGCCCCCTCAACCAGCCAAACATGACCAGCAATCGTAATTATGGTATTTTATCTATCCCGGTAATCGTTGGTGCGCTTGGATACTTTGTCGACATCTACGATCTGTTGCTCTTCGGGATCATCCGCAAGCAAAGCCTTGCCGACCTGGGCCTGACCCCCGAACAGGTGACCACCGTTGGCGAGGATATCATCTCCGTACAAATGGCGGGGCTTCTTATCGGCGGCATCATCTGGGGCGTGATGGGCGACAAGCGCGGGCGCCTGAGTGTGCTCTTCGGATCGATCGTCCTGTACTCGCTGGCCAATATTGCCAACGGCCTCGTCACCAATACCACCCAGTACGCCATTGTCCGCTTCGTAGCAGGCGTGGGCCTGGCCGGTGAGCTGGGCGCAGGCATTACCCTGGTGGCGGAGTTGCTCTCGAGGGAAAAACGGGGCATCGGCACCTCGCTGGTGGCGGGTATCGGCCTTACCGGTGCCGTGGCGGCCTATTTTGTCTCCCAGGTATTTGACTGGCGGGTTTGTTATTATATCGGCGGGGCTATGGGCCTGCTGCTCCTGCTGCTGCGCATTTCCGTCTTCGAGTCGGGCATGTACCACCAGGTGAAGGGAATGAAGGTGGTCCGCGGCAACTTCCTCATGTTCTTTAATAATAGGGAGCGCTTCCGCAAGTACCTGCTCAGTATCCTGGTAGGCTTGCCCACCTGGTTCGTGATCGGCGTGCTGGTGTCGTTTTCTGACCAGTTTGCCGCCTCCTTTGGCATTACCGAGGAGATCCAGCCGGGGCGGGCGATCATGTATGCCTATGTCGGTATTTCCATCGGCGACGTGCTTATTGGCCTGGTGAGTCACTGGCTGCGAAGCCGCAAACAAGCACTGTACATCTTCTATGGCCTTACCGCTATTTTCATGGTGCTCTTTTTTATGCAGGACGGTGGCTCCGCCGCCCGTATGTACTGGATCTGTGCAGGCCTGGGCTTCGGCACCGGCTTCTGGGCCATCTTTGTCACCATGGCCGCCGAGCAGTTTGGTACCAACCTGAGGGCCACCGCAGCCACAACGGTACCCAATATGGTGCGCGGCTCCCTGCCCCTGATCATCATCCTCTTCAAGTCGCTGCGGTCTTCAATGGACTACGCCGTGGCCGGAATGATCACGGGAGGGATCGTGATGGTCATTGCCCTTGTTGCCGCCGCTTTTAGCGAGGAAACCTTCGGAAAAGACCTGAATTATATCGAAGAAGACACCGTGCCCGGTCCATAATAATTTTGCATCTATCTTCGGCCCATGAAGTTCCTGGTGATCCGTTTCAGCTCTATTGGTGATATTGTACTGACCACGCCCGTGGTGCGGTGTCTGAAAAAGCAGTTGCCCGGCCTGGAACTGCACTACCTGATAAAGCCCCAGTTCAAAGCGGTGATGGACAATAACCCCTACATCGATAAGATGCATGTGTTGCAGAAAGACTGGAACGCAATGATCGAAGAGCTGCGGGCCGAGAAGTTCGACTACATCATCGACCTGCACCACAACCTGCGTACCCTGCGGGTGAAGAAAGACCTCAAAGTACCGTCGTTTTCTTTCAATAAGCTCAATATCGAAAAGTTGGTCTTTGTAAAACTGAAGTGGAACGTCATGCCCAAGGTGCATATTATCGACCGCTACCTGGATACGGTGGCGCCGTTTGGCGTGCGCAACGATGGCGAAGGCATGGACTACTTCATTGCCCCCCACGAGGAGGTAAAGCTTTCCGATATTCCCCATAGCCATCATGCCGGCTATATCGCTATTGTCATTGGCGCTTCGTTTCAAACCAAGAAGCTGCCGGTGTATAAGCTGCAGGAGCTCTGTGCAGCTATCGACCACCCCATCATCCTGCTGGGCGGTCCCGGCGACAAGGCAGAGGGAGAGGAGATCGCTAAAATAGACCCTATTAAAGTGTACAATGCCTGCGGTAAGTTCTCGCTCAATGAGAGTGCCGACCTGGTGCGCCAGTCAAAGCTGGTCATCGCCCACGACACAGGACTCATGCACATCGCGGCCGCCCTGAAGAAGCCGGTGATAGCCATTTGGGGCAGCACGACGCCTTCTTTTGGCATGGTGCCGTATTATGGCGAGAACTACCTGTTGAACAACGGCCGTCCCAGCGATGACGTGCAGGTACTCAAGCTGTGGTGCCGTCCCTGCACCAAGATGGGGCGGCATAAATGCCCGCAGGGCCACTTTAAATGCATGAAGAACATTTCTATACCGGAGATCGTGGAGAAGGTGAACCGCCGGCTGGGAAAGGTTAAAACTCAAACTCCTGTACGGTAGCATCGTGAAGGATCCTGTCGATGCACCGGGTATGCCGCTCTTTCCTCCCGTGTACGAGCCACGAGCCGCTGATGTTGCTGCCGGATTTGGTTTGCTTTAAGCGCACGAAATTAAGACCGCATTCGGTGAACCACTTTTCATGCTGCTCCACCAGGCCTTCGGTATACGCCGAGGTGATCTTATACGTGCGTGAGTGGCTGTAGTGATCGATCACTCCTTCCAGCCGGGTGAGCAGATAAAGGGCTACCAATACAGTTAGAGTGGCAAGGCCCACCAGCGTGTAATACCCGCCGGCAATCCCCATTCCCAGGGCGGCCGTCACCCAGATAGACGCAGCCGTGGTCAGCCCGTTGACCCGGTTTTCGCTCTGGAAGATCACCCCGGCACCGAGGAAGCCGATACCCGTTACAATGTTGGACGCAATGCGATCATTGGTAGAGCCGGAGATATAGATGGAAAACGTGGTAAACAGAAACGATCCCAGGCAGATAAGGATCATCGTACGGAAGCCCGCCGACTTGCTACGGTATTCCCGCTCGGCACCAATGGCGCCGCCAATAACGAACACGAGTAATAAACGGAAGAGGAGAACTTCAACAGAAGGCATCGAAACTTTTTCTAAAAATAGGGAATCCGGGGTCTCAATGCCTTCTTAAGAGGTCTAAAAAACGTAGCGCTGTTACATCAGTAAGGTTATCGCTGCAATAACGGCTACACCCACAGCTACCAGTAATGCTTCCTGGACGTTGTCTTTTTGTAAAAGTTTTTTCATAATCAGAATCGTTTAAATTGTTACGGAATACAGTCATTCATAGTTTCCGGGATTAGGCTTAAACATTCTGTTTTCAGAGGAGAGGATCGTACTGCCAAGTTAGCACAAAGGTTTTAGAACAACAAATACCCCCTGCATGATTTGCGCTGTCTTACTCCATGATTTCGCTCAGTTCCAGCCAGCGCAGCTCTTTTTCATCCAGGGAGGCGGCCACTTCGCCGATACGTTGCGTCAGCTCCTGCAGCTTGTCATATGGTAAAGAGCTGTCTTCCAGTTGCTTATATATTTCCGCCCGCTCGTGTTCCAGTGCCGCGATCTCTTTGCCCAATTGCTCAAACTCCCGCTGCTCCTTATAGGAAGGCTTGCGCTTTGTTTTCTGCATCTCGGTTGCAACGGGTGCCAGGGCTTCTTTTTTCCCGGGTACTTCTTCAACCTGCTGCTGCCCTTTCTGCCATTCGCGGTACTGGCTGTAGTTGCCGGGGTAGTCGCGGACCTCCCCATCGCCTTCAAAGACGAAAAGGTGATCTACCAGCCGGTCCATAAAGTAGCGGTCGTGGCTTACGATGATCAGGCAGCCGCCAAACTCCAGCAGGAAGTTCTCCAGCACCGACAGGGTGGGCAGGTCCAGGTCGTTGGTCGGTTCGTCCAGCACCAGGAAGTTGGGATTGCGGAATAGTATAGAGAGGAGGTGCAGCCGGCGTTTCTCGCCGCCACTGAGCTTGCTGATATAGGTATACTGCTGCTCGGGCGGGAAAAGAAACAGCGTCAGGAACTGCGCTGCACTCAGCGAAGCGCCATTGGCCAGCGGGAAGTTCTCGGCAATGTTCTTTACAAACTCGATCACCCGCATATCCTCCTTTACCTCCAGGCCCTTTTGAGAGTAGTTGCCGAACACCACCGTATCGCCGATGTTGATCTTGCCGCTGTCGGCTCCTTCCAGTCCCTGCAGGATATTGATAAAGGTCGACTTGCCCGCACCGTTCTTACCCACGATGCCAATGCGCTCACCCTTTTTGAACGTATAGTCAAAACCCTTCAGGATAACCTTGTCGCCATAGCTCTTATACACCTTTTTCAATTCGGCGATCTTGCCGCCCAGGCGCGTCATCTTGCTTTGCAGCTCCAGTTGCTGTTGCTGCAACTGCTGCTTCGCCTTTTGCTCCACTTCGTAAAAGGCGTCAATACGGCTCTTGCTTTTGGTGGTACGGGCCTTGGGCTGCTTGCGCATCCACTCCAGCTCCTTACGGTAGATGTTGCGGGCCTTATCGACAGAGGATGCCTCGCTCTCTTCGCGGGCGGCTTTTTTCTCCAGGTAGTTGGCGTAGTCGCCCTTGTGCACATAGAGCTTCCCGTTCTCCATCTCCCAGATCTCGTCGCACACGTTGTCAAGGAAGTAGCGGTCGTGGGTTACCAGCAGCAGGGTGGTGTTTTCCTTGTTCAGGTAATGCTCCAGCCACTCCACCATACCCACATCCAGGTGGTTGGTCGGCTCGTCCATGATCAGCAGCACATGCTTGTGCTCGAAGCCTATATCGATGAGGGTCCTGGCCAGGGCCACTCGCTTGCGCTGTCCGCCACTGAGCTTCGATACGTCATCGCCCAGGTTGTGTATATTGAGCTTGCCCAGGATCTGCTTGACCTTTGACTCAAAGTCCCAGGCACCCAGTTCATCCATCCGTGCCAGCAGATCGCCCAGCTTCGATTCTTCTCCCGCATCCAGGGCCGCTTCGTATTCCTTGATGATATTGATGATGGGGTGGGAGTGGTGGAAGATATTATCCAGTATCGAGCGGCCTTCCTCCAGCTTCGGTTCCTGCTCAAAAAAGGCGACGTCCACGTCCTTGTGCACCCACACCTTGCCTTCATCGGGCACATCAGCGCCGCCAATGATCTTCAATAAGGTGGACTTGCCCGACCCGTTGCGGGCCACCAGGGCTATTTTGTCGCCTTCCGAGATGTGAAATGTCAGGTCCTCAAACAGGGGCTTTATTCCATAAGACTTCGTCAACGCCTGCGCCGATACATAATGCATGGCGCAAAGATAATTCCCCCACCTCCTGCAGCAGCTAAAACCTTTCTTAAAGAAAGAGGGGGCTCACCAGAGGCACCCGGCATTAAAAAAGCACTCCATTGGAGTGCTCTGTTTGTTTGCTGTCCTTTTAATTCGGCTAACGACCTAATGACCTTTACTCTTCTGGAAATTTCCTAATCCCTAATTCCTGATTTCCTAATTCCCATCTACCCCCTGTCCCTGTCCAGGCCTTTCAGCCAGTCAATCACCTGCTCGCGGGTTTTGCCCAGCCTGGTTTGCAGACGGCCGTACAGCTCGTCTTCTTTACCATCTTCATACCTCAGGTCATCATCAGTCAGATCGCCATGGGCCTGCTTAGCTTTTCCTTTAAGCTCGTTCCAGCGCCCTTTTAATTCTAATCTATCCATAACAGATGTTTTGGTCATATCCTTAAAATACTGTGCCACCGAAGAGATGATGCTCAATTTTCTCACCCCGGTCACATGCCACAACCGGCCCACTGCAGAGCTGCAAAATTTGCTGCTCCAAACTCACCACTCATCACTCATCCCTCATTCTCCCTTCCGGCATCACTATATACAAGGCCCCCGGCAGGATCTCCGCCCTTACTTCGCGCACCCGGCCCTTGTATTCGCCGTCCACCTGGAAATAATGCCGCCGCAGGGTGTGGATATGGGCCCTTTTGGTTTTGATCACTTCTATCTTCTCCGGGTCAAAAGCCCGGTCGGTCATCAGGGCTTTCAGCAACTCCACCAGGTTCAGCCTCCTGAGTACCACCACTTCCAGGAAGCCGTCCTCGATGCTGCCCTCCGGGTTGATGTTGCCGCCGGTGCCGTACTTGCGGGCATTGGCCAGCACCACCATGAAAGCCTTTCGCTTGACAGTGCCCCCGTCGGTAGTGATGGTGGCGTACATCTTCTGCTTCCACCACAACACGCGCAGCAGTGCCCGCCCGTAGCCCCACATGCCCCGGCTACCCGAGCCTTCAAAGTATTTGACCAGCATGGCATTCAATCCCATGTCGCTCAGGTGAATACAGATTTCTTTCCCGTTGATGCGGATGGCGTCGATCTTGCGGGGCTTGCCCTCAATGGCGATGGTTAAGGCCTCCGGCAGGCTCACCGGGATTTCGAGTTCCCTGGCCATCCCGTTGGCTGAGCCGGCGGGGATGATGCCCAACGGGATATCCGTACCCTGCAGCAGTTCGCCCACCATCTTTACCGTACCGTCGCCCCCCACCGATACCACCCGGTCGGGCTTTACGGTCTCAATGTGGTGGGCCACCGAGGTGGCGTCGTTTTTTCCCGTCAGGAGGTAAAACTCCATGGTATGCTCCGAAGTCTTGAAGTACTCCCTGATCTGCGCCTCCCAGTCCTCTTTTTTCTTCGTTCCCGATTTAGGGTTAATGACAAATAAGATTTTCATTGCTCCATGTTTCTGCATGCTTCTTGTGTATAATAGCTATAACTATGGTTACTGGTTCTACAAACAACCGGCCCAAAAGCTGGAAAACCCGCTTTTTGAATTGGCTGGGTCTAACAGATGAGATCACAATAAAAGTATACCACGGGTACGGCCACGTAAACCACCTGGTCATCTATGGCCATGTACTGCGCTTAGGCCCCCTGCCGCGCCGCCGCTTTTCGCGCAGCATATTCCGCAACTCCTGGGGGCTGCTGCGCCTCTTTATGGTAAAGCCCCTGGGGGGCGCTACGGTGCGCACCCAGTGGCAGGGCAAGACCGTGGAATGCAAGGCCGGCCGCGATGGTTTCTTTAAAATGGAGTGGAAAGACGAGCCGCCCCTGGAAGTGGGCTGGCACGAAGTGAAGGTGGAAATGATCAACGAGCGGCTTGAGGTGGTGGCCACCGGCAGCAGCGCGCTCTACATCCCGCACGATACCCAGTTCGGCTTTATCTCTGATGTGGACGACACTTTCCTCATCTCGCACTCGGCCAACCTGCGCAAGCGGCTCTACGTGCTGTTTCGCCATAATGCCCGCAGCCGCAAGCCTTTCGATGGCGTGGTGAAGCACTACCAGCTCCTGGCCAGGGGCAATACCTCGCCCAACGAGCCCAACCCCTTTTTCTATGTGTCCAGCAGCGAGTGGAACCTCTACGATTACCTGCTTGAATTCACCACGGTGAACGGTCTTCCGCGCGGGGTGTACCTGCTCAATATTCTAAAACAGTTCAGCCAGCTGGTCAACACGGGCCAGAGTAACCACGGCACCAAGTTCACCCGTATTGTGCGGATCCTGGAGGGCTACCCCGACCAGCGTTTTGTACTGCTGGGCGACAGCTCGCAGCAGGACCCCTATATTTACCAGGCTATCGTAAAGCACTTTCCCAAGCAGATCCACGCTGTATACATCCGCGATGTGCACCGCAGGAACAAACTCAAGGTGGCTGAAGTCATCAATGCCATCGAAGGGCAGGGCGTGCACTGTTGCTTTTTCCAGCACAGCAAAGACGCCATCGAGCACTCGCAGCGTATTGGCCTCATCACCGAAGCCGAGCTGGTGCCGTCCATCCATCCCGGCTTGCCCGCCGGGAGCTAATCGACCCCTCTTGTTGAACCAACTCCAAACTCTCAACTCTAAACCCTAAACTAACCCCGTACTGGCACGAAGTTTTTGATCCCATACTTCGCTTAAACCTTTGTTATGGAAAAAAACTTACAGTCGGAAGAAGCCCTGAAAAAGTTCAAGAAGCTGGTAGAAGAGATCAATGTGTGCATGTTCATCACCAATAACAAGTCGGAACGGGAGCATACCCGCCCCATGGCTACTATAGCGGTAGATGCGGACGGCACCCTGTGGTTCTATACCGATATCCGTTCTATAAAAGTGGAAGAAGTGGTTACCGATAAATCCGTTCACCTCACCTATGCCCACCCCGGCAAGGAAAGCTATATGGATGTGTGCGGTAAGGCAGAGGTGATCACCGACCGCGCACAGGTCAAAGAAAAGTGGTCGCCTATTGTAAAAGCCTGGTTCCCTGGCGGGGCTGACGACCCCAACCTGGCCCTGCTGAAAGTGACGCCCACCGATGCCTATTATTGGGAAGCCGAAAGCGGCAAGATGGTGCAGTTCCTGAAGATGGCCGCCGCTATCGTGTCGGAACGCCCGCTGGCCAACGGTGCCGAAGGCAAGCTGAAGATCTAGCCCCTTGCATCTCATTTTAACAGGAGTCGTGCAGCCGAAAGGCACGACTTTTTTTATGCAGACAGGTATGAGTAACAGCGCCGAAAACATAGTGCCCCCGCAACAGGAGGGAAGCCAGACCAATACCGAGGCAGTCGAAACCCTGCCCACCGAAAGTGATGCCCGCGAATTCTTTACCGTAGTAAAGAGCCGCCTGCTGAACGTCAACAGCTGGCACGACTATGCCGGCAAGGGCACGGCCGCCTTCCAGCTGACCGATGCCGGGGGAAACGAAGTGGAGCGTACCGCTCAAAAGGGCGACCACTTCAGGATCGATATTCCCGGTCCCGGCTCGGTATCGGGGGAAGGCTTCGACTGGGTGCAGATCGAAGAGATCGCCGAAACGCACACCGGGGAGGAAGACTCGATCGCCGTGCGCGTGCGCCCCGCTACCAACCCGCAAAATGATAAACCCGACGTGGCCCACTTCTTTACCAATGCCGCCACCTCCAATTTCGTGGTCAACCGTAAAGGCACAGAAGTGAAAGCCGCTGTCTACGGGCGCAACGAGAAGCCCAATACCGAAGCCGAAACCTTCGTCGACAAGGTGCGCAATACCGCCGTGGCCACCGGCGCCACCTCGGGCTTCTCCAACATCCAGTGGAAAAGCCTCGTCCTCGGGCTGCTACAGCGGACCTGAGCACTGGGTCAATAGGTCATTGAGTCATTGGGTCAGTATGTCATTTGTGGCTACTCAGAACTTAATCCGGGTTTTACCTGGGTTTGATCTGAGTCTTTCCTGAGTCCTATAGACTTAGCTTAAACTCAGCTTATACTCAGAGTAAACTCAGAGTAAACTCAGCTTAACTCCCTCTGGGCTGAGAAGAGATTAGGTATTAGGAATTTGGAATTAGGCGGGATTCAGATGACCTAAAGACCCCATGACTGACTGAACCTGCCATGGACCATGGTCTCTTGACTATCGGCTCTTCACTCACCATTCACCACTCACCACTCACCTTTAGGCCCTGATGCGGCGGCCCCGCTCCCCTTTAGGGGTTGGGGGTTATGACCTAATGACCCAATGACCTATTGACTCTACTATGGACTCCCTGCTCGCAGCTCGTAGCTCAAAACTCGCAGCTTCTTCACTCCCTTTCTGTGGTGGGGGTTACGTTTTTCTCCGTCTTTTCGATAAACAGGCCTTCGTATAAGGGGCTCTCCGTATTCTTCCACTTGTCCCAGAAGGTAAAATAGAGGCCGTAATTGTACTTGAACTGCTTATGATGCAGCGAGTGGTGGGTGGCGCCGATGAGCCATTTGCCGAGGAAATGCTTGTAGAACCGCTTGGGGTAGATCTCGATGTCGAGGTGGTTGATTACGCTGCTCAGCGTCATGATGGTCAGTTGCCCGATAATGACATAAAGATGCATGGGCAGCACCAGCAGCAGAGCGGGCAAAAAAATCGCCTGCAGCAGGCCTTCCAGGGGGTGAAAGGAAAAGGCGGTCCACGGCGAGGTGATGTTGCTGTCGTGGTGCACTTTGTGCACGATACGGAAAACGCGCGGGTGGTGCATCCAGCGGTGCAGCCAGTAGTAATAGGTTTCGTGGGCCAGCATGGCCACAGCCAGGCTCAGCGGCGCCCACCACAGGGGATAAGCGTTCCAGTCGGTGTACACCTTCGTATGGCCGAGCTGCCAAAGCACTACCGTCACCGATCCCGCCACGGCAAAGAGCCCGGCGGTGATCATGCTCCACTTTACCTCGCGGCGGAACTGGCCGGGCTTATAGGCTTTCTGGTTGATCTTGCGCTCCTGCCACCGCTGCGGGAACCAAAGGTAAAAGACCGCATGGAAAAGTCCCGCTACCAGCAGGTAACGGCCAATGACGACCATAAAGATGGCGGCAGTGGCTACAACAAACCACAAAGGCTGGGTGAAATCAGGCAACATCATAACAGTACCTATCGTTTCTAAAGGTAACATATTATGAGGGCTAAGGTTGGATAGAAAACCTAAAGAAATATTTTACTTGATATATCAATAATTGATAAATCTACTTATATTTGTTCCAGAAATGGAAAAGTTAGACCGGGTTGTATTCTATATGCTGGACAAGGCAATAAAGACATATCGACAATTTGCGCAAAGACGGTTGAACGATGCAGGAATGGACATCACCATCGATCAGTGGCTGGTGCTGAACACCATCTCTACGGAGCCCGGCGTCAGCCAGTGGGAGATCGCCGAGCGGGTGTTCAAGGATGCCGCCTCTGTGACGCGGATCGTGGACTTGCTGATCAAAAAAGGCTACCTCCTGCGCCGCTCGCACCCCGTGGACAGGCGACGGTTCACCCTGGAGCTGACCGGTGAGGGAAAGTCCCTGGTGAAGCACGTCAATAAAATATCCGAAGAAAACCGAAGCATAGGGTTGAAGGGGCTCAGTGAGGGCGACCTCGAGCATTTGAGGTGCACACTGACCACCATTATTGATAACTGCCAATAAACCTTTTTGTATGAAATCACTCAAGATCCTGGCCATGCTGGTGCTGGGGCTGGTGTTTATCAAGCACGATACATCGGCCTGTACCGATAAAGACAGCAAAGACGGGGAGCAGAAAAAGCGCACCGAAATCGTAGCCCGCTCTGCCTACAGGGCGCTGAAGGCCGTCACTCCGGCCAAGGCCGACCTCCATCCTGATTTTATGATCGGAAACTCACAGCTCCGCTTCTGATAAAAAAGGGGCACCCTAGGGCACTTCTTTTTAAACGGTCGTACGGGCAGCGCAGCTCCCCGGCCATTGTATGTAACCATCCATGGCTTATGCTTCCTTCGGCAGCCTGATGGTATAGCTTTTACCTCCACTCACAGTCAAAGAGCGGCCCTTGATCCATGGATTCATCTGGCGCAGCATCTTGTAGGTCGTTCCGTTTTGCCGGGCAAACTGTGCCAGGTTGGCAATAGAGGCCGTTACCGTTACCTCGCGGTATGGGATTTCATGGTACATTTCGTCATTATCCAGCCGGAAGCCCAGCTCTTCGGCATTTTCCATCAGGTGTTTAAAGGCCAGGATGCGGAAGATGTAGCGGTTGGTTTCCTCCGGTAGCAGCAGGTCGTAGTAGTTGCGGGTGCCCTGGTAGGTAGCCTGCCCATTGTAGCCGCCCATGCCCATATTGTAGGAGGCGGCAGCCGCCGTCCAGGAGCCGAACTTAGTATAGGCCGTCTTCAGGTATTGGGCCGCCGCATCGGTCGACTTTATGATGTCGCTGCGGAAGTCCACCTGGCTGTTCACCTCCAGCCCGTAGCCAGGAGCGGTGCCGTTCATGAATTGCCAGAAGCCCGTAGCCCCCACGCCCGAGCGGGCCCCGCTCAGCAGGTTGCTCTCCGCCACGCACAGGTATTTAAAATCCTCGGGAACACCATTGGCTTTCAGCCGCTCTTCTATTGTGGGGAAATAGCGGTTAGCCAGCTTGAGCAGGAAAAGAATATTGGCCTGGTTGTAATAGTTGAACAGCACTTCCCGGTCGAGCCGCTCTTTTACATCCCAGCGCTCCATGGGCACTTTTTCGGAGGCAAAGCTGAACTCGCGGGGCAGGTCCGGCGAATAATAAGCCACTTCGGTCTTCTCGTCGTTTTTACCCTTGTTCCTGACAAAGGAAAACTGGCCTGCAACAAAAAGTCCTATCAGTACGCCTGTAGCCACATTCATTACTGTAGAGGTGTTTTTAATCATAACGCACAGTTTGTGGGGGAATAAAGGGGTTACCGTTACAAAAAGGGTGCCTCCCGGGCCGCCGTATGATCCCGTGGGCTTGGTAAGGAATTGTAAATCAGTAGATTTGGGAAGGTTTTAAACGGGTGGAAGGACCAATCCTATGGTTATGTTAAGATACGAATAGCTGCCCGCACAGTACCCCGGAATCACTACCTAAAATGGGCAGGGCCTCCATTCAGGGAAGACTTTCACCAAGAAAAAAGCGGACGCCGGGTCCGCTACACATTAGGCCACCTGTATGGTTTTGGGCGGCCGCTGTTTGGCTTCTTCCTTTTTGGGGATCAACAGGCGCAGTACCCCATTTTCGTACTTTGCCCCGATTTTATCGGCATCCACCACGTCCCTGGGCAGCTGGAACACCCGCTGGAAGGACTGGTAGCTGAACTCGCAGCGGGTATAGCGGTCGCCGTCCTGCCCTTCGTCCCTCGACTGCTTTTCGCTGCTGATGGTCAGCTGGTTGCCGTCGAGTTCGATGCGGAAGTCGTTCTTGTTCATGCCGGGGGCGGCCATCTCCACCACGAAAGCCTCGCCGGTCTCTTTAATGTTGACAGCCGGCAGGGTAGTGTTGGTAGCCGAGAAGTTGTTGACGCCCCAGTTGCGGCCGTCGTTGGCAAACAGGTCATCAAAAAGGCCTGTCATCCGGGGGAAGAGTTCGTTTCTCCTGATAAGTGACATATACACCTCCTTTTTATGGGTTAATAATGAGCGGGTTAGCTTAACGGAATACCTCCATCAAGGCTCCGGTTCCCTCACAGCAAGCCCAATACCAGTGCCCCATAAAATGAAAGTTTTTCAGTCTTCTTGCCTTCCTGGCAGCAAGGGACTGAAAAACTTTCGGATAGGAGGGGGATGCTTAAGAGCGGTCGCCATATTCGTTGGCATCCTGGCGGTCGCCGCCGAGGCTGTAGTGCTTGTTTTCTTCGTCGCCCTGGCCCATGGCATCGGTGCGGGTCTCATCGGTATTGGCCGGGATATCGAGGTCGCGGCCGCTGCGGTCTTCGCCGAAACTGTCTTCGTTGAGCTCTTCGCCTTCGAAGTCGGTCGTGTCCATGCTGGCCTGCTGCAGGCGGTCTTCGTCCCGGGTAGGCCTATAGGTGTCGGCTCTTTCCAGTACTTCTTTGTCGGTAGGGGAAATATCAGCCTCCGTTCCCATCACGATATCGGTTTCGTCTTCCCTATCGTCCTCAAAGAGGCCTTCGCCTTCTTCATCGGCCGAAGAGATAGTGGTGTCGGCCATCATGCCCAGGGGCGGCGCATGGACGAATTCCTGCCCCGGAATGTCTTTCACATCGGGCAACTCTATGGTGCCCTCATCCGGCTTCAGGCGTTCCTGGTCTCTCCTGGGATCGGTAAGATCCATCTTATCGCGGGCCGGGTCATTGGCTGACCGGTCGCCACGACTGCGGTTTTCTTCGTTATAGGGATCTGCACTGTTGTTTCTCATCGTGTTCTTTTAGGGGAATAAAAGAAAATACTGTGCCGCCGGTGAGGCGGTAACATGCCTGGCTTTTGCAGTATAACCCCTTGCTAACCAGCAGCCTTTTTGAACTGGCACAGCATTTTCAACTCTTTTCCTAAAAACCATTATGAACAAGCAGCACGATGATATCAAGCGCAACCGGCCTGCCGAGGAAGGCCGGAGGAACGATCCGCACACACGGGATGATTCGGCTATCCAGCCGGGCACCAACACGGTCAGCAGCAGCGACACCGATGACGTGAACCAGCACCTTACGCGCACGGCATCAGATAATTTCCGTGAGGAGCCGCGGGACCCGAAGGCCGATCCTTCGTTCGATGAGATCGCCCCCCGGGGTGATCGTGATTAGTGCGCCCATGGAGGAGTAATGAGTTCTTAAGCCTGTGGTAACAAACCCGTTAGAGATTCGTATAGAGTCCAACTGCCGGTTACCAACATGCGCACCCGGGACCGTTTTAAAAAACAGCAAGGTCGCCTGTCCCCAGGCGGCTTTTCTTTTGGAGGGCCTGATTGTTGTGCTCATTATCTTAAACCCGGTTATGAACAAAGTGGTATTCCTCCTGGCGATGATCCTGCTGGTTTTGTCCTGTGCTACTAAGAAAGTTTCGCAGCAGGCCACTGTTCCCACCGATTTGCAGGGACGCTGGCTTCTCACCCTTTTTGCCTAT
>DASWYM010000015.1:0-9783 GCA_036404975.1 Chitinophagaceae bacterium | reverse complement strand
CACCTCGCTCATGCGCTGGGCCGCCCTGCCGGTAGGCGCCGCCAGCAACACTTTCTTCCCCAGGGCCCGCAGCACGCCCACCAGGGCGCGCGTGGTGGTGGTTTTGCCGCAGCCCGGCCCCCCGGTAAGTATCGACAGCGGGCGGGTGGCGATCTGCAGCACGCTTTCGCTCTGCTCTTCGCTCAGGGCCATGCGGTGGTGGCCGCAAAAAGCCTCCAGCACGGGTCCCACCTGCGCCCGGCTGCGCCTTGGGGGCTGTACCGTGAAGGCCTTTACCCGCCCGGCGATCAGCTGCTCGTCGTAGTACAGCGAGTGGGCATAAAAGCACTTCCGGGTGAGGCCTTCCCCCGAGGGCAGGATCCTGGTCTTCAGCTCGTCGCTCCCCTCCATCTGCTGCAGCATCGCTTCCACGGCTGCGGGCAGCTGCAGCGACAGCAACTCCTCCACCCCCTCGGTGATCTGCTCCTCCGTCAGGTAGCAGTGCCCTTCCTCGCGGGCGTTTTGCAGCACGTGCTCGATGGCGGCCTTTATCCTTTCGGGCGCATCGTCGGCCAGCCCCAGGCTGCGCGCCACCTTGTCGGCCGAAAAAAAGCCGATGCCGTAGATGTCGCGGGCCAGGCGGTAGGGATTGTTTTTGACCACCTCTATAGCCTCGTTGCCATAGGTCTTGTAGATCTTCACGGCAAACAGGGTAGAGATGTGGTGCGCCTGCAGGAACAGCATCACGTTGCGGATCTCCTGGTGCTCGGTCCAGGCCTGCGAGATCATCCGGAGCTTGAGGGCGGCAATGCCTTCCACCTCCATCAGCCGTTCGATGTCGCCGTCGAACACGTCCAGGGTTTTCTCCCCGAAGTGCTTCACAATCTTTTTGGCGGTCGCCGGCCCCACGCCCTTGATCAGGCCGGAGCCCAGGTACTTTTCCAGGGCATGAAGGGTGGCGGGCTTCCGTTCGATGGCCTGGGTAGCTTTGAACTGCAGGCCATAGCTGGCGTGTTGGTTCCAGGTCCCGTAAAAGTCCATCGTCGCCCCGGCAAATACTTTCGATTGGTGCACCAGCACGGTGAGTTCCTCCTGGGGCTTCTGAAAGGAGGTTACCTTCAGCACCGTGTAGCCGGTTTCGGCACTGTGAAACGTAATGCGCTTCACAATGCCGGACAGCTTGTCTAAAGGCGTTTGTGGATCCGGAGCGGGCATACACAAAGATAGCGGCGTCCCCCGGCCCGGGGCCAAACGTATTCTTAAAAAGGCTTGAGAAGTTGAGCTCTCCTCTTTACTATAGCAGCTAAAAGCTGGCAGCTAGCAGCTTCTCCTGTTGAGACGTTGAGAATAATAGTGGTCTCTCTTCTCGCAACTCGAAACTCGCTGCTCGCAGCTCCTCCTGTTGGTGAAGGGGCCCGGAGGCGCCCTCGCCGACCCTGTACGATTACCCCGCTGTCCTTATGGAAGAACTGCTTTATGTAGGAAGCCCCGGAAACCGTCGACGTCCCCGCTATTACTGTTCGGAAGAAGTGTTCCGGGGAGCTTTTACTGCTGTATGCGGGAAGGATGGGGCTTACGGAGGCGTCCCCGCCGACGTGCCGACGACACCCAACATCTTACCTAATCGAACGCTCCGCGGTTACAACAGGCTGGTGCCCGGGGAGGGGCGGCGGGGACGCCGCCCTGGGCCCTCAGGGGGGCAGCATTCAATCAATCTTCCGGACACCTGTAGCGGGGACGTCTCCGGAGCCCTGCCTGCATACGGCGTACCGACTACCGCGTCTCCACCTATAAGGATCGGTGATCCCCCGTCCCTCCAAATTCACAAATTATCAAATTGGCTAATTGTTCTCTCTTCTCGCAGCTCAATGCTCGCAGCTATCAGCTTGCAGCTCCTCTCTTTCACCTTTCACCTTTCACGTCTCACGCTCCCCCCTGCAGCTTCTCTCATTCTCTCATTTGCATATTTGCACAACTGCACATTTACTAATTCGCTCCCCGCTCTCCTCCCTTTCCTCAAATAGAGATGATCCTGTTTCTAACCAGCAGGCAGGCACCGATCACCCCTGCTTTTTCTTTCAGGCGCGACAGCTTCAGGCGGGTATCGTTGTTCAGGATGCTAAGCGAGTATTTCTTGATGGAGCTTTTCATGGGAAGAATGACGTAGTCGCCGGTGGCGGCCAGCGCTCCGCCAATGATGATCAGTTCCGGATTGTAGAGGTTGATCAGGAGCGCTATGCCGCGCCCCAGTTTTTCACTGGTTTCGCCTATGAGCTCAATGGCCAGCGTATCGTCGTTCAGGGCAGCCTCTATGATGTGCTCCAGGGTGATTTCTTCCGGTGCGGCTACTTTACTGAGGATGCTGCTGGAAAGCCCTTCGGCTACCTTCTGGCGGAACCGGGTCACCAGCGCATGACCCGATGCCTCTGTTTCCAGGCAGCCTTTCTTGCCGCAATGACAGAGCGTATCGTTTTCAAAAATGGGAATATGGCCAAACTCACCCGCATAACCCGACTTGCCGTAGTAGAGCTGCCCATCGATGAGAATACCCAGGCCTATGCCCTGGTCAAAGTTGATAAAGAGCACATTCTTCTCTTCGCTAACCACATCGCTGGAAAACTCCCCATAAGCCATGGCGCGCGAGTCGTTTTCTATATAGGTCTTGATACCAACCGCCGTTTCAATAATCCTGCTCAGCGGCTCTTCATGAAAATGAAAAAAGCTGTAGCTGTAGCCGGTAGCGTTGTTGACGCGTCCTGTCAGGTTCAGGCCCAGCCCCAGGATCTTCATTTTGGGAACCGGCAACCCGTTGATGGTGGTATTGATGATGTCGCAGAGCTGGTCCAGCGATTCCTGCGTGTTTTTTAACTGGTAAGGGACTTTTTCAATAAACTTCAGAAGGTTCTCTTTGAAATCGAGCAGCCCGATATTGATATGGGTACGTTTCACTTCCACCCCCAGGAAAAAGCCGGATTCCGATTCCAGGCCGTAGAGGCTGGGGCGGCGCCCGCCCGTGGAGTCGAGCTTGCCGTAATCGCGTGCCAATCCTTCCGAGGTCAGCTCGTTGAGCAGGGTAGTTACTTTAGGAACACTGAGGTTGATCTCTTTGGCCAGGTCGGGAATGGTGGCATTGCCCACGGTGGCAAAATAGCCAATGATCCTTTTCTTGAGTTCAAAATTCTTATAGGCTACACCCCCGATATTCTCTTCTCTCAGGTCTTTAAAAAAATTCACTGGACGGCTTTTTTACAGTTAGTTAAAAGGACATATATACTGCATTCATTTTAAAAGATAAGAACTTTTCCAAAAGAATGTGTACAACGGCTAAAGTTAGCTACTATAATTTAGTTTCTATATACAGTTAATAAAAATATTTACAAACTCATGGTTGGTTAACAAATATTTTTATCTTTATACCGGCTCATGCGAATCTCGTGAAGACTGCTCACTCCATTTAATTGACGTATCACATGATGAGACTGCGATTGACTGCTCTAGTTGGACTGCTTATGCTACTGCCGGCCTTGTTGTCGGCCCAGGTGTCTACCGATGTTTTGATTATTGGCGGCGGTGCCAGCGGCACCACGGCCGGTGTGCAGGCAGCCCGCCTGGGGGTGCGTACGTTGATTATCGAGGAAACCGGGTGGCTCGGCGGGATGTTAACGGCAGCCGGCGTTTCTGCTATCGATGGAGATCATAAGATGCCGGCCGGGTTGTGGGGTGAATTCCGGGAAGAACTCTACCAATATTATGGCGGTCCGGCGGCGGTAGAGACCGGCTGGGTTTCCAATACGCTTTTTGAGCCCTCGGTGGGGAACCGCCTCCTGAAAAAGATGGTCGCCCGCGAGCCGCTGTTGCAGGTATGGTATCATGCATCCTGGAAGGGAGCTACCCGCAAGGACAGCACCTGGCAGGTGGTGGTGCAGAAGGAGGGCAAGCTTCAAACTATAGAGACAAAGATCCTGATCGATGCCACAGAGTTAGGCGATGTGCTGGCACAGCTGGGCGTTAAGTACCGTATCGGTATGGACAGCCGGCACGAGACCGGTGAAGCCTTTGCCCCGGAAGCGGCCAACGATATCATCCAGGACCTGACGTATGTGGTGACCCTGAAGGACTATGGCAAGGGAGCCAATAAGACCATCAAGAAGCCGGCAGGCTATAACCGGGCCGAGTTTGACTGCAGCTGTGATGTCTCCGACCCTGCCTCTTACGACAGCCCCAGCAATAACTGCTACAAAATGTTGCAGTATGGCCGGCTGCCCAACAACAAGTACATGATTAACTGGCCGAAGTGCGGCAACGATATTTACCTGAACCTAATTGAAAAGACGCCCCCGGAGCGGGAGGAAGCCCTGAAGGAAGCGAAGCTGCATTCGCTGCGGTTTGTGTATTATATACAGACGGTGCTCGGCTATAAGCACCTGGGTATTGCCGATGATGAATACCCGACAAAAGACAAGCTTCCCATGATCCCTTACCACCGCGAGTCGCGCCGGATGAAAGGATTGGTAACGCTGTCGCTGCCCCATGTGGCAGAGCCCTACGGCCAGGAGTTGCCCTTATACCGCACCGGTATAGCCGTGGGTGATTATCCCATTGATCACCACCACCTGAAGAACCCCGCGGCGCCCGCGATCGATTTTGTCAAGATCAGGGTGCCCTCTTATAACGTGCCTATGGGCAGCCTTATTCCCGAAGGAGTTGACGGCCTCGTGGTGGCCGAGAAAAGCATCAGCGTCACCAACATTGTCAACGGGGCCACGCGCCTTCAGCCGGTGGTGTTGCAGCTTGGCCAGGCGGCCGGCACCATCGCCGCCCTGGCGGTACAGGAAGGCAGGCAGCCGGCTCAGCTGGAAGTTCGCCGGGTGCAGGAAACCTTGCTGGAGGCTAAAGGCTACCTGATGCCGTTCGTGGATGTAACACCCGGGGATCCTCATTTTGCCCCCATTCAAAGGATAGGGGCTACCGGCATCCTGAAAGGCGCGGGTGTGCCTTATCGCTGGGCCAACCAGACCTGGTTCTATCCCGGTTTGCCGGTCAGCCAGTATGACCTGGTGGAGGGCCTTAAACCTTATTATGCGTCCTTGTTGCAATACCGCGATGCCTCAGGCGAGTTGTTGGATACGGCTTCCCTTTCCGCACTCTTTGCCGTTATTGGCGTGAAGGTGACGGCGGCCGACATGGCCTCTTACCTGGCAAAGCAGGAGGTGGCGGAAGTGGAGAGCAGCGGCCGTAAGGTGCTGAGCCGCCGGGCGGTGGCCTTGCTGGTGGATGCCTACCTGAAACCCTTTGAGCGCCGCATCGATATCCGCGGCCAACTGGAGGAGCGGAATGCTTCCGCCTTTAAATAGCAGAAGAGTAAACCTATATAAATTTTTAAACCCAATACGCTGCAATATGAATCAATTGAAGTGTTTCTCCGTAGCCAGGCGTTGGATCCTTTTCCTTGTCGTATGCATACTGCAAGGAAGCATAGCATTGGCACAGAACAAAACCCTTAGCGGTACTGTAAAAGACAATAGCGGCCAACCCCTGGCGGGGGCGTCCGTACAGGTGCTGAACAGCTCCCAGCTCACCCAGGCTGATGGCGATGGGCGGTTCACCCTCACCGTGGCGGCCGACCGGGTAACCCTGGTTGTTACCATGACGGGGTATAGCCCTCAACGGGTTGCTGCCGAAGCAGGCTCCCCGGTGAACGTAGTACTGTCTGAAACCGCGAAGAGCCTCGATGAGGTCGTGGTGGTCGGTTATGGCCGCCAGAAGAAAACGACCATGACGGGTTCGGTATCCCAGATCACGGGGGCGGAGCTGAAAAAGGCGCCGGCCATCAACCTGTCCAACGTGCTGGCGGGCCGTATACCGGGCCTTACGGCGATGCAGCAGTCGGGCCGCCCGGGCTTTGACGAAGCCACCCTGCGTGTCCGGGGTATCAACACTACGCAGAACAGTGCGCCGATCATTATTGTCGACGGGGTACAGCGTGCGTTCAGCCAGCTGGATCCCAACGAGATCGAGTCGATCTCCGTCCTGAAGGATGCTTCGGCCGCCGCCGTATATGGTTTGCAGGCCGCCGGTGGTGTGATCCTGGTAACAACCAAGAGGGGCAATAACCGCAAGGCCGCCGTATCCTACGATGCCTCGATCAGCATGAACTCGCTGACGCGTTTTCCGAAGTTCCTCAACGGCCCCGATTATATGTACTGGTACAAGAAGGGCGAAGAGCTGGACAACGAATTCCTCGTGCACAACGGCGGCAATCCGATTGCCTATACCTATACCGATGAAGAGATCGAAGCCCTGCGCAACGGCACCAGCACCAACCCCTTCTATGGAAATACGGACTGGATGCAGGAGCTGATGGGCCATGAAAGCTGGACGCAGCACCACAACCTGTCGGTGCGCGGCGGCAACGAGTCGGTGCGTTATTTTACATCGGCCGGCTTCCTCGACCAACAGGGTGTGGTAAAGGGTAATGATTTCAAGCGTTACAACCTGCGTTCCAACCTCGACTTCAAGTTGAGCAATGTATTTTCCGCCACCCTTGACCTGGGTGCGCGCAAGGAGAACCGCTATGGTACGGGTATACCGGCCGATAACGGTTCGTACATGAACCCCTTCTTCCAGGCGGTACGGATGTTGCCCAACCTGCCGAAGTATTCCCCGGATGGGCTCCCTGTAGCCAGCCCGGCCGGTGCGGGTATCGTGAATCCACTGGCGGCCATTGATAATTCGGGTTACCAGCGTTATGAGACCTCGGTGATGCAGGCCACCTCCACCATTAATGCGGCCATTCCCTGGGTAAAGGGACTGAACGCCAAGGTGCTGGTGGGTTACGATCGATCGACCCAGGAGTTCAAATCCTGGCTGCAGCCCTACCAGCTGATGGTGCGCCGCGGCAGCGGCGGCAGCAGCTGGTACTGGCAGGAGTCGCTGCCCCCGGGCATTACCGTCAACACCCTGCGCCAGAGCATTTCCAACTCTGTCCGGGAAACCTTCCAGCCCCAGATCACTTATGAAACCTCGCTGGGTGACCACGACCTGAAGTTCCTGGCGGTGTACGACTTTACCAAGACCTCGGGCAATTCCTTCTCTACCGGGGCGCGCAACTTTGCCCTCACCGACCTGCACGAGATCAACTTCGGCAGCAAAGACCCGCTGGACTTTATTAGCCCTACCGGCGGCAGCGACAAAACCGCGCGGGCCGGGTATGTAGGTCGTATCAATTATGCTTTCCGCGAAAAGTACCTCGCTGAAGTGGTGGCCCGCTACGACGCCTCCTACAACTTTGCCCCGGAAAATCGCTGGGGGCTGTTCCCCGCCGCTTCCCTCGGATGGGTGGTGAGCAAGGAAGACTTCTTTGAGCCCCTGAGCGGAACGATCTCCTTCCTGAAGCTTAGAGGCTCGGCCGGTCTGCTGGGAAATGACCGCATCAATGAGTTCCAGTACCTGCAGACCTTTTCGCAGACCACTGGCCCGGTAGTGGTATTTGGCGGCCGTCCCGTGTCGGCCCTTTACACTACGGGCGTACCCAACCGCGATATCACCTGGGAAACCACTTCCACCTACAATGCCGGCTTTGAAGGCACGCTGTGGAATGGCAAGCTCGACATGGAGTTCGACTACTTCTATAAAGTGACCCGCGACATCCTGGAAGGTGTAGGCAATCTTTATCCCCCATCAGCTGGTGGTTACTTCCCCTCGGTGGTGAACCGCTCGATCGTGGACAACAGGGGCTTTGACCTGCGCCTGACCCACCGCAATACGATCAGCAAGAAGTTCAACTATAATGTGACCGGTAACTTCAACCTGGCCAAGAACCGCCTCATCCGCCGCGACATACCCGATGGTACACCCGAGTGGCAGAATCCCATTGGCCGCCCGCTGGGCCAAAAGCAGGGCTATATTTCAGAAGGACTCTTCCAGACCTGGGACGAAGTGAATAAGTGGTCTTCGTCGCCTGCCGGTACGGCCGCCCCGGGCTTTATTAAATACAGGGACCTCAATGGTGACGGGGTGATCACGCAGGGTGGCGACTTTGCCTTCATCGGCCGCAGCAACTTCCCCGAGATCATGTATGGTCTGAACCTGGACGTGCGCTACGGTGCCTTTGACCTGTCGGCCCTCTTCCAGGGCGCGGGCCGTGCCGACGTGTCGCTGGGCGGGACCTATGAAGGCTCTGCCGGTGTGTCGGGTGTTATGGACAACACGCCGTTTACCCGCAGCTTCTATAACTTCGGTAACTCACCTTATTACCTCATCGAGCAGGCCTGGAGACCCGATAATCCCGGGGCTACCCTGCCCCGCCTGACGGCTAACCGTGCCGGGTACCCGAACCACAATGGCTGGATGAACTCCCAGTACGTGATCAACGGGGCCTACCTGCGCCTGAAGAGCCTGCAACTGGGTTTCAACGTACCCAAGCCGGTGATGCAGCGCCTCAAAGTGGAGGGAGCCCGTTTCTACCTGGCCGGCTTCAACCTGCTTACCTGGGATCATCTCGATTACCTCGACCCGGAGATGCCGAATGCCAACAACGGCTTCTACCCGCAAACGAAGATGATGACCTTTGGTGCCAACATAACTTTCTAAACCCTACAAGCAACTGAATCATGAAAAATAAAACTGCAAACCTCTTTAAAGGTCTTTTCCTGGCCGGTGTGCTGGCGGTAGCGGCAGGTTGTGAGACGGATGTGGTGCCTACCGACCGCTATACCGATGAAGTGGTATGGCAAAATCCTGATAACGTCCGTCAATATGTAGCCGGCATGTACAGCGAGTTCAACCGCTATGCCTTTGGCGCCATGCCCGGGCTGGGGTATGATAATGCCACCGATGCCCTGGCCGACCTGATCAAGTATACTTCTTCTTCGGAAGGTAACGGTACGGCCAACCGCCTGGCATTTGATCCTAACCGCGTTAATGCCTCCACGCCCAACATCAATGTATGGGCGGCCTCTTACACCCGTATCCGGCGCATCAACGAGTTCCTTCAGGGACTGGAGCAGTACGGGAAGCTGGACGAAACCACCAAAACCCGTTATGCGGCGGAAGCCCGCTTCGTTCGCGGGTATTGCTACTTCTGGCTCGCTAAAGTCAACGGAAGTGTGATCCTGCTGGAAAAGCTGGGTGAACTGGGTGTGAAAGACATACCCCGCTCCAGTGAAGATGCTGTCTGGAATTTCGTGGCGGCTGACTTTGCCTTTGCGGCCGAGCACCTGCCCAAGACCTGGCCGGGTGAAGAAGGCCGTGCCACCAAAGGCGCTGCCTATGGTATGCTGGCCCGCACCTGGCTGTATGCCGCTTCGGTGGCCGAGTACGACCGCAAGCAGTTCAACCAGGACCCGCTGACCGGTGTGCCACAGACCAAGGCAGCCGAATACTACCAAAAGGCGGCCGATGCGGCCGGTGAGGTGATCAAGCTGGCCGGCGAAGGCCTCTATGCCCTGGAAAGCAATTTCAGCAACGTATTTCTGAACGGCAACAGCAAAGAAGGGGTATTCACCGTGCACTATGCGCGGCCGAACTTTACGCACAATTATGACTTTACTTATGTACCACCGCTCGACGTGGCCGGTGGCGGCGCTTTAGGGGTGCCCACCGCTGAACTGGTCGATGCCTTTGAGTTGAAGACCGGTGCCAGCTTCGACTGGAACAACGCGGCTATGGCCGCTGCGCCTTACGCCAACCGCGATCCGCGCTTTGACGCAACGGTGTTGTACAATGGCGCCACCTGGAAGGGAAGGACCATTACCACCGCGCCCCAGAATGCACAGGAGGGATACGTGGACTTTAACAGCAACT
>DASWYM010000014.1:0-3518 GCA_036404975.1 Chitinophagaceae bacterium | reverse complement strand
ATCTTTCGGCCTCTCCCGGAGCTTGTTGCCTCGAAACAAATGTTAGTAAACCCAAAATGATGTGTTATGAACATTCATGTTTCCAATCTGAGCCCCAACATTATCGATGCTGACCTGAGGAAACTCTTTTCTCCTTTTGGTGAAGTCACCTCTGCCGAAGTGCTCAGGGACAAATTAAACGGCCGCTCCAAAGGCTCCGCCCTTGTACACATGGCCATCGACGCCCAGGGCAGCCAGGCCATCCTGTGCCTGGACCGCACGGTGGTGGACGGCAAACCCATCTCGGTCAGCGAAGTGGTCTACGACGTCAGCGACCACGGGAAGTAATTCCCTGCCGCCTGCACGCCTAGGCACAATTGTTACAGCGCATCATTTTACTGCCTCTCCTTAACGCCGGATCCATCCGGGAATCATTAACCACTTTAAAGTACGTCTAATGAAACTATCCCATTTTATCCTGTTAAGCGACGAAGACAAGAACAAGGCCCTGCTGCACCTGGGCATCCTGCTGGCCAAAAGAAAGAGCGCCGACCTGCTGGTCTTCCTCTTCCAGCTCGATACCTTTTACGTGGAGATGACCTGCAACCTCCAAGACAAAACCGTTCACGAATACCAGGTTTTTACCAACCCCCACCTGCTGGAACCTTACCTGGAAAACATTTCCCTGGAGGGGTTGCTCTAGGCCGACGGGAAGCCCGCGGGCGTCCTGCGGCTTCCCGGCGCCCTAAGGGTTTATACTTATTATTGCAAGAAGGTGAATACCCCGCTATGGGCCGGCTGGATTATCCTTTATCTTTTCCGGAAGAACTTTGGGAATAGTATATGCAAAGCCAGCCATCCTCCGCGCGAGGAACTACCGCGTACGATGCACCTTATCCATCGGTGGAGCACCTGCAAAAGCTCTTCGACTCTTCGCTGGACGTGATTTGCTCGCTGGATGCGAAGGGCCACTTTATCCACGCCAGCGGGGCCACCCGCACGGTTTGGGGGTATGAACCCGGGGAGCTCATCGGGCGCAACTGCCACGACTTCATCCTGGAAGAAGACCGCGCCGCCACCTGCGAGGTGGGCCGGCGCATCTGCTCGGGACAAAACCTTACCTCCTTTGAGAACCGCTACCGGCACCGCAACGGCACCGTTGTGCCCATGCAGTGGTCGGCGCGCTGGGACGCGGAAGAAGCGGTGATGTACTGCGTTGCCCGCGATGCCTCCGAAAAAAAGGCCGCCGAAGCCCTGCGCGAACAGCACGAGCTGCTGGAGCGGGCCCAGGCCCGGTACGAGGCCACGCTAACGGAGCAGCACAACCGGCTGGCGGGCGTGCTGGAACGCATCACCGAGGGGTTCCTGATGCTGGACGAGGAAGGCCGCGTGGTGTACTGGAACCGGGAGGCCGAAGCCGTTACCGGGGTGCCCCGTGAAGCCCTGCTGGGTAAAAGCCTCTGGGAAGCCTATCCCTACCCGGCCATTGCCGAATACCTGCCCTGGTATGAATCGCTCCGCAAACACGAGCAGCCCGAGCACCGCGAGCTCTACTCCCCCATTAGCCAGCGCTACCTGGAGTTCAATGTCTATCCCTCCAAAAAAGACTTCTCGGTTTTCTTCCGCGACATCTCGGCCCGCAAACAAGCCGAAGAGGAGCTGCACAGGCTCTCGCTGGTGGCCCGCGAAACGGTGAATGCCGTGGTGCTCACCGACAGCAACCGGAACGTGGTGTGGGTGAACAGCGCCTTTACCCGCCTCACCGGCTACTCCTTTGAAGAAGCCCTGGGCCAGCACTCCAGCGCCCTTTTTGACGGCCCCCACACCGACGCCGACACGGTGCGCCACGTGGAGGAGTGCTTTGCCAGGCGCCAGCCCTTTCACATAGAGGTGCTCAACTACAAGAAAAACGGGGACACCTACTGGGCCGACGTATCGTGCCAGCCCATCTTCGACGAGGCGGGCAAGCTCCAGCAGTTCTTCTCCATTGCCACCGATATCACCGAGCGCAAGCGGCTCCAGGAAGACCTGGCCCGCGAGCAGCAGCAGCGCCAGCACAAGATCACGGCGGCCACCATCAAGGCCCAGGAAACGGAGCGCGCCCTGGTGGGCCAGGAACTGCACGACAATGTGAACCAGGTGCTCACCACCGTGAAGCTGTACACCGAGCTGTGCCTCAGCGGCATTGGCAACTCGGAAGAGCTGATGCAAAAGTCGGTGCGCCTGCTGCAGGAGTCCATCAACGAGATCCGCAGCCTTTCCAAACGCCTCTCCGCCCCCTCGCTGGGCAGCATCCGGCTGAAGGAGTCGGTAAAGGAACTGGCCGAGGCGGTGAGCGCCACCAACCGCCTGCGCATAGAGGTGGATACCAAGGGCATCGACAAGCTGGACGTGGACCAGGAGGTGCACCTGGCGGTGTACCGCATCCTGCAGGAGCACCTCACCAATGTGCTCAAACACTCCGAAGCGACGGTGCTGCGCCTGATCTTTACCGTGAGCGGCGGTGCCCTCACACTCATTGCCACCGACGACGGCAAGGGCTTCGATACCCGCCAAAAGCGAACCGGCATCGGGATCACCAACATGGTTACCCGCGCCGAAAGCCTCGGCGGCACCCTGAGCCTTGCCAGCCAGCCCGGCCGGGGCTGCACCCTGCTGGCCCGCTTTCCGCTGGTGCCCCACAAAGAGGAAGGCTGGGTGCTGTAACAGACCGTGAGAGGTGAGACGGCCTCCCGATAGCTATTGGGAGTCAGACGGGGGAGCTGTACGCTGCACACTTCACGCGGCACGAAGGGTCGGGCAGGGAGGAGCCCCACTTTATAAAGACTAGACAGACGCACGCTTTGAAAATGGTATTCCTCCATTTTCCATCCTATCGTTCGCTATTTCCCAACAACGACATGCTCAACGCTCAACCTTTATACCCCCGTTCCTGAACGGAAAGGGGTACTCGTTTGCTATTAGCGGTTCGTAACCGGTATATGACCCCTATATAATCCATAGCTTAAAGCGACGGCTTATATACGGCTTATATATGGGTTATATACGGTTTATATACGGGTTATATCAGGCGGAGGGAAGAGGCGACAGGGGTCCTTCAAGCGGTGCGCCTAAGGGGCCAGGCGGGAATAGGGAGCGGGCATGGGAAAAGGGTATAACCCGCTGTAAGTTGGCCATAATACCCAACCGCCCTCCGGATGCCGGTGCGTAAAGGATCGCCCCTATGGGGCTGTGGTTTTCTGAATGGATTGTTTTGCTACAAAGCGGTCGCCCTGACGGGGCTTAGAACTACCATGGCGTCTTTATGGCCAACCTGATGGCCATTGGGTATCCGTTTCGGGTTTGGATAATGCGTCTCTATCCTTTCCGAGAGGGTGCTGCCCCTCTTGCGCCTGGGACCTTACGTGCAGCGCGAAACGTGCAGCGTGCAGCCCTATTGTCTCACGCCTTTTATACGACCACCTAATTGAAGTGGGTATTATCCGGCCAGGTATTCCTCCTCGTAGAGAGCCATGCACTGCTCGTAGGTAAGTTTCTTC
>DASWYM010000013.1:0-3740 GCA_036404975.1 Chitinophagaceae bacterium | reverse complement strand
TGGCAATCGCTCGATGCCGCCGGTAAGAACACCCAGGCCATGGTGGTGGCGCCCTCCCGCGAGCTGGCCCTGCAGATCGAGGGCGTGTTTAAATCAATGGGCACCGGCCTGAAGGTTACCTGCTGCTATGGCGGGCACAAGCGCGAAATCGAAGAAAACAACCTCGTACAGCCCCCGGCCATAGTGATCGGAACGCCCGGGCGGCTGGCCGATCATATTCGCCGCGGCAACCTTACGGTGGACTCTATTAAAACGCTGGTACTCGACGAGTTTGATAAATCCCTGGAACTGGGGTTCGTAGAAGAAATGTCGGAGATCATCGCGGCGCTGCCCGCGCTGCAAATACGCATCCTGACCTCGGCTACCGAAGCGGTGGACATACCGGAGTTCTTGGGCCTTACCGATCCCATCAAACTGAACTTCCTCTCGCTGGAGGGCGAAGCCCCTGCAAGACTGGAAGTGAAAACGGTGCAGTCGGAAGATAAAGACAAGATCGATACGCTCTTTCGCCTCATCTGCTATTTGGGGGCCCGCTCCACCATTGTGTTTTGCAACCACCGCGAGGCGGTGGAGCGCACCAGCGAGCTGCTTTCCGAAAAAGGCATCAACAACCAGTTTTACCACGGCGCCCTCGAGCAGCCCCAGCGCGATGCCGCCCTGGCCAAGTTCCGCAACGGCAGCACCAACGTGCTGGTCACCACCGACCTGGCTTCACGCGGGTTGGACATTCCCAACATCCGCTACATCATTCACTACCACCTGCCCCACACCGAAGAGATCTTCACCCACCGCAACGGCCGCACGGCCCGCATGGAGGCCAGTGGCACGGCTATCCTTATCTTGGGCCCCGAAGAGGCCCTGCCATCCTACATCGATCCTGCGGTGGAACCCATAACCCTGCCCCAAAGCAGCACCCTGCCCGAAAAGCCCAAATGGACCACCCTGTTCATTGCCGCCGGCAAAAAGGACAAGGTGAATAAAGTGGACATCGTAGGGTTCCTGTCCAACAAAGGCGAGTTGAAGAAAGAAGACATCGGCCTCATCGACGTAAAAGACTTCCACTCCTTTGTCGCCGTGCGCAAAACCAAAGCCAGCCACGCCCTCAACCTTATTAAAAACGAAAAGATCAAGAACAAGAAAGTCAGGATCGAGGTAGCGAAGTAAACGGTATAAAAGTGGACAAATGACAGTTGGTAGAGGAGAACAGGGTCATGAATGCTGCCTAACCGCAACCGAAAGCATTGTACTGCAGCGCTTCAGTAGGGACATGCCATTGGCATGTCCTCCCATCATCCATCATCCATCATCCATCATCCATCATCGTCAATGACCTAATGACCAATGACTTATTGACTTATTGACCATTCCCCATTCCCCATCTCACATCCCATGCACCTGGCACGCCTCCAGCACGTTGCCGTCCGGGTCGTAAAAGAAAAAGTACTGCACGGGGCCATCCTCGATCACCTCTCCCGTCGAGACGCCCTTTGCGCGGAGCAAAGCCCGGGCCTCAGCGGCATTCCCGGTGCGGAAGATGGGGTAGGAGGCGGTTTCGCGGTTGTTGTTCACCGGGGCATCGGTTTGCCACAGGGTGAGGCTGGTAGGGCCGCCCGTATCCAGCACCACCAGGCGGGTGGCCGCGTCATCCCAGATGGGAGAGAGGTCCAGTTTTTCGGTATACCATTGTCTGGAAGCCTGCACATCCGACACCCGCACAATAATGGTGTCGATGCCCTGCAGGGCCTTTTTTGCTGTTGTTTCCATAGCCATTCTGTTTTTATTGCCTGAAGTTGGTAAAATAGAGCAGCGGCAGGAATAGCCTGTCGCCGCGCAGTGAAGATAAAGTAGGAAGAAGGTTCTGGCAATACCCCGGGCTACTAACGCCATACCCTATCTATTTTGTAAATTGTAGGCTTGTAACCAACGTCCCTGCTTATGGCAACACGCTTTTTCTCTCCTTACGGGCTCTGGCAGGAGGGTGGTCTCACCGCCATCCGCATCCTCACGGGGCTGTTTATGGCTTACCATGGCTGGGAGATCTTTGACGCGACCAAAATGGCCGACTACACCAAATGGCTTACTGAGCTGGGCTTCCCGTCGCCGTCCGTCATGGCTTACCTGGGTAAGGCCGCTGAATTAATCAGCGGAGTGCTCCTTACCCTTGGCCTGTTCACCCGCGTGGGTGCCCTGCTGCTTGCAGCCGTCATGCTGGGTGTGTGCTTCGGCATGGGCAAGGGCCGCATCTTTATGGAAGACCAGCACCCCTTCCTGTTTGTGCTGCTCGCCTTCGTCTTCTTCTTCACCGGCCCCGGCCCCTTTAGCCTCGACCGCATCATGTTCGGTAAGAAAGGGGTAAATACGCACTAAGGCGTTCTTTCTTCTGCCTCATCCTTCCACCCACACCACCTTCTCCTCCATCGGCTGCCGCTTGCCCGCGGGCGAGGGCACGGCCACATGCCCCAGGTAGAAGAACCCCATCAGCTTGTCTTCTTCGCCCAGGCCAAAGAACGGCTTGGCGGCTTCCTTATAGGTAACCCCGCCGGTGGTCCAGTAGCCGCCCAGCCCATAGGCGCTCACCGAGAGGTAAATATTCTGCACGGCAGCGGCCACCGCGGCCACTTCTTCTATTTCCGGGTGGCGGCGGGCAGGGCTGCGCTTCATGCCAATGGCAATCACGTGCGAGGCAGCCAGCGGGTTGGCCTTTAGCTTTTCGTACTTGTCCTGCTTGAAGGCGTCGCCGGCCGTTTCCTGGTACAGCTTGCTTTGAAAGTCAGCCAGCTTTTGCAGCCCCGCGCCGGTAAACACCACAAAGTGCCAGGGCTCCGTCAGCCCATGGCTCGGCGCCCACAGGGCGTTCTCCAGGATCTCCCTTACAACGGCGTTGTCCACCGCCTTCCCGGCCACAAACTGCTTCGGAAACACCGACCGCCGGTGCCGCATCAGGTGGTTGATCTGCTCTATATCGTACTGCATATCCTTAAAGGTACACCCTGTCCCTTGCATCCTCCCTCTTCGAAACTGGAAACCAGAAACTTCACATACCACTTATTAGTGCTCCCTGCTTTCTCATGTAAATATCCGACACGAACTATTTCGTATATCTGCCCTTTTCCTCCGCTTATCTAGGCCGAGCCTCGCTTAATACAGTTTAGCGCTTTACTCTTCTTTTTTCTTTAGTGTTTTGCTCCTAAATCAACCCGAGCATGAGAAAGATTTGCCTATTGACAATGCTGCTGTTAGGAGTCCTGGGCGCCATGGCCCAGGTGGCGAAAGGAAAAGCCACCGTCACCATTACCAACGAAGGGGCCGCCGTTGTGGAAGGAGCCTCCGTGGAGCTGCTGCGCAGCACGGACAGCGCCCTGGTAAAAGCGACCCTTACCGATAAATCGGGGGTGGCCGAATTTGAGAATATAGCCCTGGGCAGCTACCTGGTGAAAGCCACCATGGTGGGCTTTGCGCCCCAATACAGTACTTCTTTTATCTTGAGCGAAACTCAGCCGGCCCTGTCGCTGCCAGCCCTGTCGTTAAAAGCCAAAGCGGCTACCGAGCTGGGCGGTGTGACCGTAACGGCCCGCAAACCCTTTATTCAAAAGCTGAACGACCGCATTGTGGTGAACGTGGAAAACTCCGTTGTCAGCGCCGGCTCTTCGGCCCTCGATGTGCTGGAGCGCTCGCCGGGCATCACCGTCGATCAAAACGACGCCATCAGCCTCAGGGGCCGTTCCGGGGTGATCATTATG
>DASWYM010000012.1:0-1647 GCA_036404975.1 Chitinophagaceae bacterium | reverse complement strand
CCTGTCACGGAAGGCAGGGGTTTTTCTTGTATAGAAGTTCAGGCTGCGTACTTCCTGAGCCGTAAAGTCCGTATATTTAAGAACCAGCCCTTCGCACCCATTGACGCGCCTGCTGTACCTAACGCTTCCTATCATTATTCTGCGCCCCGGGAACTGTCCATAAACCAATCAAATGAACCAACGCAACTTTCGTTACGGCATCACCTCCCTGCTGCTGATCTTTATTGCTACACTATCCTTAGCCCAGTCCATCAAAGTCACCCTGCTGGGTACCGGTGGGCCGGTACCATCTATAGAGCGCTTCGGCCCCAGTACGCTGGTGGAAGCCGGCGGCCAGAAGTTTCTCTTCGACTGCGGCCGCGGCGCGGGCCAGCGCCTCTGGCAGCTGAAGACCCGGCTGGGTGCCGTCAACCATCTCTTCCTTACCCACCTGCACTCCGATCACGTGGTGGGTATCCCCGACCTGTGGCTGACCGGCTGGATACCGGCGGCGTATGGGCGAAGGGCCGAGCCCTTACGGGTATGGGGCCCCAGCGGCACGGAAGCCATGATGGACGGCCTGCAACAAGCCTATACCTGGGACATTACCACCCGCAGCAAGGAGATGAATAAATCCGACACCGGCATCAGGGTGGCGGCCACAAATATTCGTGAAGGGGTTGTCTATGAGCAGAGCGGCGTAAAGATCACCGCCTTCACGGTGAACCATGCCGAGTTTATCGACTCAGCGCTCGGCTACCGCGTCGACTACGCGGGCCGCTCGGTAGTGCTGTCGGGTGATACCCGCTACAGCGAAAACCTCGTGCGCTATGCCCGCGGTGCCGACGTGGTGATCCACGAAGTGGCGGCAGCCAGTGAAGCATCCATGCAAAACTCCCCGCTCGTCAACCAGGTGCTTGGCTTTCACACCTCGCCCGAAGATGCGGGACGGGTGTTTGCCCAGGTAAAGCCCCGGCTGGCGGTGTACTCCCACATCATCCTGCTGACCGTCGACCCTGCTCTGCCTCCGCCTACATTGAACGACCTGCTGCGCCGCACCGCAAGCACCTATAAAGGCCCCCTGCAAATCGGCGAAGACCTGTTGACTATCGACATTGGTGATCAGGTAAAGGTGTCTACCTTCACGCCATCGGCTTCCAAGCCCACCGAAGGGCTCAAGGCCGGGAAATAACTATGGACCTGGACCACCTTTTCCTCTTTACGAATGCACCCGAACAAGCCGCCGAAGCCCTGCACCGCTTTGGCCTTACGGAAGGCGCGCCCAACACCCACCCCGGACAGGGGACGTCCTGCCGGCGATTCTTCTTCCGCAATGCCTACCTGGAATTACTGACGGTGAGCAGCGAAGAAGAGATCAAAAGTCCCGCCATCGCCCCCACCAGATTGTGGGAGCGCTCACACTATCAGCAGACAGGCTATAGTCCTTTCGGCCTTTGCTTCCGCAGCGACACGATCAATTTTGAAGAGGGCTGGCACTACCATCCTGCTTACCTGCCCAAAGGGCTCTATATCAACATAGCGCCCAATTCCAACTACCCGGCAGAGCCGATGCTTTTCGAGCTCCCCTTCTCCAACACCGCTCCGAAAGATTATCCGCCCGGCAGGCAGCAACCCCTGCTGCATGAAAAGGGCTTCGAGGAGATCACC
>DASWYM010000011.1:0-2861 GCA_036404975.1 Chitinophagaceae bacterium | reverse complement strand
ACTCGAATTACCTATTATGGAAATTATTATTGTGGTGCTCCTGATCGCAGCCCTGGTATTGTATCATAAGCCGGCAACCATTAATATGATCACTGCTGTTTTAGAAAATTTCCACATGAAATGGGATGCCCGGAGCTATATGCTTTCATATGCGAAAGTGCTTCCTATGATAGGCATGTTCTTCCTGGTATCCGCCTGCACCGGTTCCACCTTTAAGATGGCCACTCCAGAAGGGCTTTACGATGCAGGAGTGAAGCACCTGAATAAGGAAGAATATGGAAAGGCGCTAGCGTTGTTTGAAAAGGCTGTTAAGGCCGGCAGTGCGGATGCAATGAGTGACATTGGGTGGATGTATCAGCATGGAAAAGGTGTTAAGCCTGATTTCCAAAAAGCAATGTACTGGTACGAGCGGGCCGTAAAGGGAGGGAGCATGGCTGCCATGAGCAACATCGGCTACTTGTTTGATGAAGGGCTCGGCGTAGAAGAAGATAATGACGTGGCTATGCGCTGGTACCTTAAGTCAGCCAAAGCAGGGAATGATGCCGCCGCCAATAACGCAGGGTGGATGTATCAGCACGGTGAAGGCGTAGGCCAGGATTATGAAAAAGCACTGATGTGGTATAAAAAAGCGGCAAACGCAGGCAATTCATATGCTATGAACAACATGGCCTGGATGTATGAAAAAGGCCAGGGCGTAGATGTGGACTTCGAAAAAGCAATGGAGTGGTACACCAAGGCTGCCGATGGAGGAAATATGGAAGCGGTGAATAACATTGGGTGGATGTACGAACAGGGAGAAGGCGTACCACAAGATTACGACAAAGCTCTGGTATGGTACAATAAGGCAGCTGCCGGCGGAAATACCAGCGCCATGGAAAATATAGCCCGCCTATATGAGGAAGGACTTGGCGTTGAAAAGGATGAAGAAAAGGCGGCTGAGTGGTTTGAACAGGCCGAGAAGGCTAGTAAACAAAGCGAGTAAGATGCATGCTGTGTAAACGTCGGAGGGAAATCACATAAAACACCGTGAAAACACGGTTGCTTATCATTGTCATGAGTCCTTTCTTTGAACCATCAGTACGTTTAATACGTTGCAATTTTTCTACTAGCGATTACAGCCTGCCATTTCTGGCGGGCTTTTTTGTACGAATAACAAATGATAGTAGCTTGCAGGAATAGATAATGTGAGTGCAAAACTCTTACTCAACCAGGTTACGGCTAATATCCTCCACTACCTGCGTCACCAGGGATGAATCCTGAACATTTATAGGTGTCCATACACCGTTTTGCTTGGTTACCCAAAAAATAGGATAATCGTTCATTTCGGCAAGTGGTAGTTCGGGCTTGAACAGGAGAAATTGGTGTCCCTGTTGCCAGGACACATTGTAGCGCACCGGAAAATTATTAATGACCAACGTGGTGGTATAAAGATTCATGCAGGTAGTGAGTTGCTGACAGTTTATATTGTTCAGACCGCCTTGGCGGCTCCCTAAGCTACGGTGAAATTTGTTAAGTATAATAGCCATTGACAAAAAAGGCAGTTAGACTCCTAAACTGGTAGCAGCTCGCTATAAACCGACGGTTAAGGGTGGGTATCGCATTGTGTTGGGGTGCTAAAACCTCTAAAGCTTTGCGTTTCCCATCCTAAATGCTATATAGGCGCAGAACGATTTATCCACTTAATCAATATTTTGGCATGGATTTTCTAATTACTTTCTAAAATGTGTGATATGGAATTGAGAAATGAAAACACCGAAAGAAAGAGAAAAAGAAAAATCGTAACCCGTGGTCCCGAGCTGGTACGCTCCGTAAAGGCCGGGCAGGGCCAGGTAATCAGTGTTACCTATAATAACGAAACAAGGACAACTGCAGGAATTTGGAAGAGGGCCTGATGCAAAGGCCCTTACCTTCCTGAATATCCCCAGTTCTTGCGAACTATTCTCCCATTTGCGTTAATTCCCCTAAAATACCATTACAAGTTTAGAAACTGCTTTGCGATGGTCTTAAAAACATCCCATTGATCTACATAATTTGCTCACGGCATATGGTATTCAATAAGGTGGAGTTTTTATTTCGATCCGTAGTAAGTTCTATGACACTTTCCAGTATAAACAGATGGACATTTCCTGACAATTAAGGTAGGCCGTCTGCCTGGTCAACATTGTAATAGATCCATACTTTTCAATTTGGTAGTAATACACTCTTCAGGGTAGCGGTGTCCTGTTGGAAGTAGTCAGTTCCGGACAAAGGTGGACAAGAGATAAAGCTAAAAAAGTTAGCATATTTGGCCCCGTCTTTGTTTTACTACTGGAAAATCTATGTTATGAACAGAGAGAATAAGAACATCAAATCGGATAACAGGAACCGCCAGGGCGATTCCCAACAAAACCAGAGGGTTTCCAGTCAGCCCGACCGGACCAATACAGTCAAAGACCCGGAAGAGTGGACAACCGGTGACGAAGAAATGACTGGTGCCCAGCGCTCCTACCTGAAGACCCTGTCGGATGAAGCCGGCGAGGAAATGCACGAGGATCTTTCTAAGGCTGATGCGTCGAAAAAGATAGACGAGCTGCAGCAAAAAACCGGGAGGGGAAAGGATCACTAAACTAATTGAGGGTAATTAGCGACAGTACAATAGAACAGGCAGGGAGAATCAAAGCCTCCTTGCCTGTTTTTGCTTAGAAGCTATAGGACGGTAGGGTCTTCCTTCCCAGGCTCCTGACCTTTGTCTTCTTTCTTCTCCTGTTCTATGGCCGGGATGGTTTCAGTGAAGATCAGGCCCTTCTGGGCAGCGTGTTGCGCAGCCTCCACAGTATTCTCTACAATGATCATTTCTATCTTATGCTCCCGGAGGGATTCCG
>DASWYM010000010.1:0-7086 GCA_036404975.1 Chitinophagaceae bacterium | reverse complement strand
TATCAACAGCAAAGTGATCTTTTTCATTGGTTGCCAGAGATTTTGCATCACTAATGACTGGCTGTACCATAGAAATATATCTACCGTCTCCATTTAGCACGTTTCGAATGAACGAAGCAAAAAAGTCAAATGCCTTTTCTTGGGTTGAGTGTGAATGAAGCATGCAGATTAGATTTAATGATTTGCAATGGTTTTGGTCATTGAAAAGAGGTGCAAATGTAGTGCAGACCGCAATAATTATTACAGACTGCTAAAAAATGGTAAAACCACCATGTACCAGCTTTCCAACAACTTGCACTAACTAACCCACCTCAATATACGTTGGAAAATGTTCAAATAGTATACCACTGATCATTTTTTTTCTTTGTGATGTTCATTGTTTTGTTCTTTAAATCTTGTAAATCAAGGCGGATATTCAGCAGTAGATAATATATTGTAATATTTCTGAATAGCCTTTTACAGGCTCTTGATTTATAATGTTCCAGGGTTAAATTAGAAATTCCGGAATTGTAAAGTTTATTGTAGAGAAACAACCGCAAAACTATTCTAATTCGGCCATTGTTGGTCTTCCCGTGCGCCTGCCGCTGTTCGTATTTCTCACCAACAGCCGTAGCATGGAACCTATAACTACATTTCCGCCCCGCTGCCCGGAGCACCTGCCCGTCTTCTCAGCGGCTTCACCCCGGGTTCTCCTGGCCGTTTCATTTCTGGACATCCTATGGACAACCTATGGGAGAGGTATGAGTAGAGGATGGGCAACTACCGCTGCCCCTGCGGCCCGTAAACACTGAAACTTGTAAACTCGTAAACGCTCAAACCCTCCTTCCCCTCCGCCGGCTCAAATACCTCCTCACCGGCGTATCGTAAAGCGTCATCACCAACCAGGCAAAACCCACCAGGAATAGGGTGCCGCCCACAATAAGGAGCGCCAGTTCGCCGCCGGCGGGCTTGTGGGCAGTGTAGTAATTTCCAAAGATCCAGAGGGCCCAGTAATGGGTCATGTACAGGGGGTAGGAGATGTTGCCGGAGAACACGCAAAGCTTCCGGGTGCGCGGCGATAACACTGTACCCGCGCCCAGGGCCACCAGCAAGGGGAAGTAGACCAGCACCACCAGCAGCTCGGCCAGCCAGTTCCACGAAGGAAAAGGCATCACGAAGGCCAGCGAGAGGAGCACCGCCAGGCCCCCAAAGCCCAGGCGGTTGCGGATGATCCACCTGGAGCGGTAGATGAGCAGCCCGGCCGAAAAGGAATAGGCCAGGCGGGCGCCGCCATCCCAGAAATTGTCGCCGTTCCAGCCGCCCAGCAGGTTGCCGGCCCGGAAGGCCACGGCGCCCAGGGCCACCGCAGCCAGCACGGTAACCACTGCTAAGGCTAGGCGCGGCAGGCGGCTGAGGATAAGGGCATAAACAATACTGGCTATATACTCCCAGAACAGCGACCACGCAGGGGCGTTGAGCCCAAAGAGGTTGTAGGCCCGGTCCTTCATCGCCGGGAAGGGGATCATCAGGATCGAGCAGCCAAAGATCAGCAGCAGCCTCCCGGTACTATACAACCCACCATGATCCGCAAAGGGGTCCAGCAGGAGGCCCAGCAGGCCCAGCACCGACCCTATCAGCACCAGGGGGTGCAGGCGGATGGCCCGCGTGGTGAAAAATGCCCGCAGGCCCATCCCTTTGATCCGGTCGTCGTACGCATAGCCGATCACAAAGCCCGAGAGGCAGAAGAAGAAGTCCACGGCCAGGAAGCCATGGCCGATGAAGTTTTGCTTAGGGTCGGTGAACACCCACTCCATGAAATGGAACACGACAATGGCCAGGGCGGCAACGCCCCTCAATCCATCGAGTACGTCAAAGTGGGGTTTGGTGCTTAGTGCTTCCGGGCTTTGGCCGGGTACCGCTACAAAGGAAGAGTTCTGGGTGGTCAGGTTCATAGAGAGACAAGATAACCAATAATAAAAAATACAGCAGCCGGGTTCGGCGGCAACAATAGGCCGAAGTGGTGCCAAAAGAAAGGAGGCGGCTAAGCTTAAATAAGGTGCCGCGTGTCCGGTACTATTTGCAATAGCCATAAAGTTCGCGCAGCAACCCGATCATCTGCCACTTACTCAAAAGCTCCGCCCACTTACTCAATAGCGGTAGGCAAGCGGCGCAGTATGGGGCTAACTTTCCTGTATAAAAGACAATGGAGCTAAACTAATGGCATTTCCCGGATCAGCTATAAGGGCCGGCAGCAGATTCCGGGTCCCCCGTGTCCTCTCCGCTCCACTGCAAGTGACACGGGGTTGTGCACCGAACCTTGTTTGTCAATACAGCTAAACTTTAAAACAACACATATGAAACAGCTATTTCTCTTTCTTAGTGTTTGCGTCGTGACCGGCGGACTCCTGGGCTGGAACAGTGAGGCAACTCCTACACTCAAAGCTAAAACCCTCACCGCTTCGCCGGCCCCAAAACAAGCCACCAGCGTTCCCATCAGGGGTGAATTCACTACTTCGGCCCAGGTACTCAGCGGCCCGCCCCTGGTACAGCAGCGGATCACCGGCTATGGGCAATCTTCTCATTTGGGAAAATCCAGCTTTGTGGCGCTGACCACGCTGAACCTGACCACACCTCCCCCCTTTTCCCTGGAGGGCACGGCGGTATTTACGGCGGCCAACGGCGACGAATTCTATACCACCTTTAGCGGCACGGCTACGCCCAACGGTGCGGGTGCCAACGAGGTGGAAATGGTGCATACCATAACCGGCGGCACGGGCCGCTTCTCCGGGGCTACCGGCAGTTTTAGCGGTTACACGGTAGCAGTGCCCGGCCATACCCAGGGCACCATCACCCACGAAGGAACCATCAACTACTGATGCATTTTGGAGCCCTGCCACCGGGCAGGGCTTCCTACCCCCACAGGAAAGGCCCCCGGGGCAGTGGGGAAATTGTCCTATTTTTAAGTATAGTCCAGGGTTAACACCAACATATGCATACCCGGCTGCTCACCATCTTACTTATTTTATCGGTTAGCGGGGCCGCACAAACCCCTACCATCGACAGCCTTAAAAGGAGCCTGCCCCATCTGGCGCACCCTGCCAAAACAGCCACGCTTCGTGCGCTGGCCCAGGAATTCTTACTTCATTACATTCATTCTGACTCGGCCTTAAAGTATGCCCGCCTGGCCTACGGGGAGGCCACGGCCAACCGGGATGCAGCCGGGGCAGCCGAGGCGCTGGTTGTAGAGGCAGAAGTTGCCGGCAAGCTGTTGGGCCGCCTGGAAGAAATGGTAGCCGGTAGCAAGAGGGCAGCAGCCCTGCTGAGCGGCGGTCACCCGTCCAAGCGGGCCTATGCCTACCGCACCCTTGCCATCGGGTATTCGCAACAAGGGAAACACAGCGAAGCCGAAGGCGCCGTACAGGAAGCGCTGCGACTGGCACAGGCGGCAAACGACAGTGCCGGCATTGGCTGGGGCTACCAGGTGGCGGGGTTTAATCATACAAAAAGAGGATCGTACTGGAAGGCTTTTCAGTACCTGGTGGAGGGCCATCGAATCGGCAAGGCGATCAAGGATTCCTTTCTCACCTCTCTTTGTCTTGCGTTTATAGGCCGGGCGTTCAACCATGCGGGGGAGCCGGCCAAAGCATTGCCCTATTACTTCGAAAGCCTGCGCTATGCCCATACGCCCTTTATGCTGCTGTGGCCCCACGTGGAAGACATGGGTTATGCACACCTGCAGCTAAAGCAATACGATTCGGCCCTCTATTACCAGCAGCGGCACCGCCACAACCTGGCCTCCCTGACAGCAGACACGGCGGTACAGAAAAAATTCAGTGCCTACCTGATGCCCTCCTTTGGGCCGCAGGTGCAGCTGGCCCGCGCGCAATACAGTGCTGTACTGGAACGGCTGCTGCCGCACCTGTCCACCCAGCGCGCGGGCCGTGATGTACTGGGTCTTATGCACTCCCTGCTCCTGGTCGGCCAAGCCTATGCAGGGCGGAAAGAATACACCCGGGGCCTGCCCTATGCCCGCGAACTGATGCAAACAGGCACTGCCGCCGGCAATCTCTACTTCCAAAAGGAAGGCTACGGGTTGCTGGCGTCCCTGTTCGAAGGGCGAGGCGACACCGACAGCGCCTTTAGCTACTACCGGCAATACATATCCCTAAAGGATTCTATGAACGCCGGGCAATTTGCTCTTCGTACGGAGCTGCATACGGCCGCTGCCGAGGCGGAGCAGCGCATGGCGGTCCTGAACAAGGACCGGGAGATCCAGCAGCAGCAGCTGGCGTTAAAGAAAAGAGCCCTGGAAAAACAGGTGCAGCGGCAGCAGCTCCTCATCGGCGGCTTTGTGGTGGTGCTGTTAATAGCCGGGCTGGTGGTGTACACCACAGGGCTGAAACGCAAAAACGAGCAGCTCGAAAGCGAACAACGACAGGCCGCGCTTCAGAAAAAAGCCCTGGAACTGGAAATGCAGGCCCTGCGGGCACAAATGAACCCGCATTTTATTTTTAATTGCCTCAGTGCCATCGACAACCTCGTGCAGACCGGGCAGGCCGACAAGGCCACAACCTACCTGGCCCGCTTTGCCAAACTGATCCGCGCGGTACTGGAAAGCTCCAGGAGCAACCTGGTCCCTTTTCAAAAGGATTTTGAGGCGATGCAGCTGTACCTGGAGCTCGAACAGTTTCGCTGCAATTACAAGTTCAGCTACACCTTCCAGGTAGACCACCGGTTGTTGCAGGGCGACTACAAAGTGCCGCCGCTGATCATCCAGCCCTTTATTGAAAATGCGATCCACCATGGACTGCTTAATAAACCCGATGCCGACCGGCAGCTTCTCGTATCGAGTTCCCTCGAAGATGATCATATTGTATACGCCATTACCGATAACGGCATTGGCCGCCAAAGAGCGGCCGTCATCCGGGCGTTAAACAAGCCGGAACACCAGTCGTATGGTATTGGTATTACCCGGGAGCGTATTGGCCTGCACAACAAAGCGCTGCTGGCCAATGCGATCCGCATTACGGATCTGCAGCACGAGGGATCGGCGGTGGGCACCGAAGTGATTGTACGCATCATTACAGAAAATTAAACCATGACTATGCTCCACGCCGTATTGGTCGACGACGATGACCGCAACCTCAACGCGCTGGCCGAAAAACTCGCCCGGCATTGTCCGCAAGTGGTGGTGGCCGCCCGCTGCAACAGCGCGGAGAAGGGCATAGAATCCATCGACGGCCTTCAGCCCGACCTGGTGTTCCTCGATATTGAAATGCCGCTGATGAACGGCTTTAGGATGCTGGAGCAACTGCACTACAAAAGCTTCGAGCTTATCTTCGTGACAGCCTATGATCATTATGCCATCAAAGCCATACGCTATAGCGCGCTGGACTACCTGGTGAAGCCGGTGGAGATTGAAGAATTGAAAGCTGCCGTAGCCCGGGCGGTCCGGAAGCGCCCGCAGGCAAAGAGCAATCCGCAGATCGAACTGTTGCTGGAACATCTTCTTCAAAAGACCCGGCAACGCATGGCTATCCCCACCGCAGAGGGGCTGCAGTTCCTGGTGATGGACGACATCCTGTACCTGGAAGCGAGCACCAACTATACCAATATCTTTCTGGAGGGACACAAGTACACCGTAAGCCGTACCCTGAAAGACTTTGAAGACTTACTGCCCCCTGCCGTTTTTGTCCGTATTCACCACTCCTATATCGTAAACAAGCATTGCGTTGAAAAGTATATACGCGGTGAAGGAGGGCAGGTGGTGCTGTGCAATGGGGTGACCCTGGAGGTGTCGAAACGCAGAAAGGCCGAGGTCCTGCAGGCCATCGGGTATTAAAATCATACCTGCTTGCTCGCCAGCAACCCTGGGGCTGATCAGCCGGTCCGTGCTGCGTCCTTAGGACCGTAGGGGAGACCTGGAGGTGAAGCTATGGTTGTTGTTGGTGAAAAACACCCAGGTGTCCGGAAGACTTCTGAAACACTGTTCCGGCCCTCTTCAGGGCTAACGGAGGCGTCCCGCCGCCCCACTTCTTCACACTCTGCCAACTGTGCTGGGTTTCCCCAAGGGAAGACCTGGTATCATCAAAGCGTCGGGAGGGGCGCCTCAGCAAGCCCCTTAACCCTGGAGCCCGTAAACCCGTAAACATGTAAACTCGTAAACTCTTAAACTTTTCGCCCCCTTTTTGGTTTCCTTTTTGTACCGCTGCTAGTGGGCGGAAAGCTAAACCGTTAATTGATGACCAAAAAGCTATGGATACCGGCCGTACTGTTCCTCGCCGGCTGCGGGGCGGGCGCGGAGAGCGTGGACCACCTGAAGGACCTCAACCAAAGCATGATGGACCTGCGCATTTACCAGGAAAACTTAGGGGATCATATCAAGTCCAAAAAGCTGGACGACGCTTCCTGGCTGCTGGAAGGCATGGACAGCATCATGCTCCTCCTGGCTGACCGCTTCCCCGAGCACCGCCGCCTCGATACCTCCTTTGCTTATTACTATAAGCGGGAAATGCAGGAGCCCGTGCGCGGCATCCGCCAGGCCATCCGCGATAAGGACACCGCCAGGGCCCTGCGCCACTACCGGGTCCTGGTCGACAACTGCAACGACTGCCATATCGATAACGAGGTGGAGAAGGAAGTATGGTTCTGAGAAGCTGCGAGCTACGAGTTACGAGCTGCGAGCTGGTCAGCAATTAACGTGAGATGTGAAGGAGAGAAGTAGGAAGTCCATAGTTTATAGTCCATGGTCCATAGTAGTGACCAACAGCAGCAAGACACTTCTTGAGCCGATTATTGATTAATGGATGATCCATTTATGCCTCGCTAGTGCCAGTGGGCCCTGTAGGAAGGCGCACTTCAGCGGAGGCCCACTCACCACTCACCACTCACTACTCACCACTCACCCCCTTCGCCCAGGCCACCAACGTCTTCTTCTGAACCTCCGTCAGCCGGGCATCGCCATGCGTAACCAGGTACGACTTCAGGGGCATCTCGCCGCTCTCCACCGTTTCCCTTATTTCCTCCAGCTTCTTTCCCTGCTTTTTTGGGGAGTAGGTAGCGAACTCCGTAAAGTTCAGTTCGTGCTTACCTTCCTTGATATGGTTG
>DASWYM010000009.1:0-5988 GCA_036404975.1 Chitinophagaceae bacterium | reverse complement strand
CGGATCGGCTGAAGAGTATTATAAGAAAGGCGTTCTCAACAGCATTACCCTTTGGATACCCACCTGGACAGTACCGATTGATGACTACCTGGCTGCCGCAGACCTGCAGTGGGACGATAACGCCACCCTGGATGAAAAGATGGAGCAGATCCACCTGCAGAAGTACTATGCCTTGTTCCTGACCGACTACCAGCAGTGGTTCGAATACCGACGTACCGGTCACCCGGTGCTACCTAAAGGTTCGGGTTTGAAGAACGATGGCGTTATGCCTGCCAGGATGACCTATCCTGTGTATGTGCAATCAACAAACCCGACCAACTATAAAATAGCGATTGCCAACCAGGGACCTGATCTGATCACTACCCAGGTATGGTGGCAGAAGCCCTAAGCAGTATGGAGTAACCCTATTATCATAATAGTTGCAAGACTTAATCATATTTAAAATGAAAAGAATCATCTCTTCTATCTTTTTGCTCTCACTGGTCTTCCTGTGGGGCTGCAAAAAGGATAAATACCCGGGCGGAACGATCAGCCCCTTCATCGCCATATTTGATTTAAGGAACATGGATAAGGGTGCGGAAGTTACCCTTACCAAGGAAAATATGCTTGGCTCCGGCAAGATTACCGGTATTGTAATATCGGACCATTCGGGCGGTAACATGCCTGCCGGTTTGCTGGTGTTACAGGACCAGCGCCGCCTTTCTGTACTTAGAGGCCTTGCCATTGCACTGGGAGATGAGGCCAGGAACTATGCGCCTGGTGACTCGGTGATCATAGATGTGGAAGGAGGTATCCTAAAAAGAGTGAATGGCATCCTTCAGGTTACCGGTATAACAGGTGCAGACGTAACAAAAGTGTCCTCTGGCAATAACCTTCAACCGGTTCCTAAAAAGGCGAGCGATATTCTGAATGCTCCCAAAGCCTACGAAAGCACGCTGATCCAGATAAACAAGGTTGGCTTTGATCCCTCTTACCCCCCGGGCTCCACTTATGCGGGCGACAAGACCATCAATGATGGCTTTGGCAATATGATCCTGCACACGGAAGCGGGGGCTGAATATGCCAACAAAACCTTGCCTTTCATGGCGAACTTTACCGGTATTGTATTCACTGCCCCGGACGCTACGCCGCAATTGTGGCCACGAGGCGAAGAGGACATTATGGTAACTGCCGCCACCGCTCCTAAAATTGCCCCTGTCGTAATTACCGGGTACCTAACTGACCCAACCAGTACCGATGCCAACTATGAGTATATACAATTGATGGCCACCAAGAATATTGACTTTGCCGTAACCGGATTTTCTGTTGTGACCACCAACAATGCCGGCGCTAACGTACCTACAGGATTCCCCACAAACGGTTGGGCAACCGGCGGGCAGCGGACCTACAAGATCAATCTCACCTCGGGTACCGTAAGCAAGGGAGAATATTTCTATGTAGGGGCCAACAAGAATATCTGGGGAGCCAACTCCACCGATATCAGCTCCTCCAAGTGGATTACCAAAATGTATGCAACGGAAGACGGTGACGGCTTTGGCACTAAAACCACTAATCTTTTAGCCAACAGCGGTAATGCTGCTGGAATAGCCGTATTTGATAAAACAGTGGTAGACGTAGAAAGCGTACCCGTTGATGTTATCTTCTTCGGTGGTGCCGGATCCATCTTTACCGCAGGTCCCCCGGCAAAAGGGTACCGGATCACCAATACAGATTACTACGATGTAGCTCATCCATCCACGCAGGAAGAGCAGCCCTTCTTTATGCAGGGCTCGAATACCGGTAAGCTGGCGTTCCCGACCACTGCTAATTTTTCTCAACTGGGTGGTGTTTATAATAGAACAACAGGTCGGTGGACAACAGCCCGCGCCCTGAAGAGTGTACCCCTGACAGCCACTTCCACTGTTGTTGAAATAGAAGGGGCAACAACTATTGAAGAATAAGCTCTTTTGTTTAGTTGAAGAACCTAAATGACTAATTAAATCCAATGATGCGGTGTAGCTGTTACACCGCATCCTTTTTATCAATTGATACTTGACTACTATGCTCCGACGTTCCTTTTTGAAAAACATACTGATCCTGACCGGAGGTGCATTAGCAGGCTGCAGCAAAAAAACCCTTTCTGCTGGCGGCTCCGATACCTCACTGATCAGGGGAAGTGTAACAGCTAATGGTAAAGGGCTCGCCGATGTAATTGTTAGCGACGGCTACTCCGTAGTGGCCACCGATGCCAAAGGAAAGTATGAACTGTTCACCAACGAATCGGCCCGCCACCTGTTCATCTCAACGCCCCGGGGTTTTGCCTTCCCACATCAGAAGGGCATTTCATCCGCTTATAAAACGCTGAACAGGGATAACAACTTCGACTTTACATTGGAGCTCCTAACCACCCCGGATGACCAGCACCAGTTCATTATCTGGGCAGATCCACAGGTGCGCAATGCAGATGACGTGGAGAAAATGATGGCCCACTCGGTACCCGACGTGCAAAAGCTGGTAGCGGCGGCTGGTCCCGGCGCCCTTATCCACGGCATTACGGTAGGCGATATTGCCTGGGACGACCTGAAGCTGTTTGCCGATTATAATAAAGCCGTAGAAAAGATGGGCATTCCCTTTTTCCAGTGCCTCGGCAACCACGATATGGATTACCGGCAGGGTGGGGATGAAACTTCCGATAAAACCTTCAAAGCATTTTACGGCCCGACCTATTACTCCTTCAATCGCGGGCAGGTGCATTATGTAGTGCTGGACGATGTGCGCTACCTGGGCACCGAGCGCGACTATGACGGCCATATTTCACAGGTACAGCTGGACTGGCTGAAAAAGGATCTTTCGTTTGTACCTAAAGACCAGTTGGTCATCCTTTGCCTGCATATACCGGTGCACCTGGGCGTAAAGAATAAAGAAGATCTGTATGCCGTCCTTAAGGACCGGCCCGTACACATCATGTCGGGTCATACCCATTGGCACGACAACGTAATTAAGGATAATATCTACGAGCATAACCACGGCACGGTGTGTGGCGCTTGGTGGACGGGAGGTATCTGTGGCGATGGCACGCCCAACGGCTATGGTGTGTACCAGGTGAACGGCACCGAGCTTAGCTGGCATTACCAGTCCACCGGCAAACCGGCCGACCAACAGTTCAATATATTTGTGCAGGACTATAGTAGTTCACAAAAGCAGGTAATCGTCAACATCTGGAACTATGACCCTGCCTGGAAAACGGAATACCGGGTAGACGGTGTGGCTAAGGGAGCCCTGGAACAGTTCGAAGGTTATGACCCGGTAGCTTATTCCACACTGCTGGGACCTGACCTTCCCAAGCCCAGGGGATTTGCCGAGCCGAAAATGACCACTCACCTGTTCCGTGCCCTGGTGCCGGTGTCGGCCAATGAAATAACCGTAGTAGCCACCGACCGCTTCGGTAAAAAGTATACCGCTACTCAAAAAGTTTAAGTCTATGAAGAATAATCTTTTTTTGGCCCTGTGCCTGTTAGGAGCACAAAGCTTGTGGGGACAAACTGCAGCACCTCCCCCCGTGAAAACAGCGCCCAAGTGGGACAGCACCTTCCGTCCCAATAATTATGACCTGAAAGCAGGCTTGTTTAAGAGCTTTCCCAACTCCAAAAAGGATGTCATCTTTTTAGGGAACAGCATTACGGCAGGTGTGGACTGGAACGAGCTGCTGGGAATGAAGAACGCCCGCAACAGGGGTATATCCGGGGATATTACTTTTGGCGTGCTGCAGCGCCTCGATGAGGTGATCGAAGGAAAGCCCGCCAAGGTATTCCTACTCATCGGAATCAATGATATTTCGCGCAACATCCCCGACAGCTTGATTGTGGAGAATTATAAAAAGATCATTACCCGCATCCAGCAGGCGAGTCCCAAAACAAAAATTTACCTGCAAACCCTCATGCCGGTGAACAATACCTTTACCCAGTTCAAGAACCATTACAATAAAGATCAGCACATCGAGTTCATCAATAAGAGCCTGAGGGAAATGGCGCAGACTTGTAAGGTGCAACTCATAGACCTGCACCCACAGTTCCTGGATAGCGAGGGTAAATTGAAAAAGGAATTCACGGAAGATGGCCTGCACCTGAATGCCGCAGGCTATACACACTGGGCCTCCATACTAAAAAACGGCAACTACTTAAAATAAGCAACCCTGTCCATGAGAATGATTTATCCCGCTACGGTTCTGATCGCTACCTTTTTCTTCAGTTCCTGTGGCACTCAACGACCAGTCATGCAAAACAATGAAGCTCCGGTTCTCTATCCTGCTTTTGACAAGCAGGGGCATAGAGGCAGCAGGGGACTAATGCCTGAAAATACCATCCCGGCTATGCTCAAAGCTATTGACCTGGGGGTGACCACCCTGGAAATGGATGTAGTGATCTCGCGCGACAAGCAGGTGGTGGTGTCGCACGATCCCTACTTCAATGCTGATATTACCACCACGCCCGAGGGTGGCCAACTGACCAAAAAAGAAGGCACCAGCCGCCTGTTGTACAGCATGGACTACGACAGCATCAGGAAGTACGACGTAGGCCTGAAGCCGCACCCCGGCTTTCCGAGGCAGCAGAAGATCGCCGTGCATAAGCCCCTGCTCTCCGAACTGATCCGCGCTTCGGAAGCGTATGCAAAGCAGAAAGGGGGAGCGCCTTTGTGGTACAACATCGAGACAAAGTCCAACCCTTCCGGTGATGGAACAAAGCACCCGGCACCCGAAGAATTTGTCGACCTTTTGGTAGGAGTCATCCAAAAGGAAGGCATAGCTAATCGTACAATCATCCAGTCTTTTGATCCCCGCACATTACAGGTAGTGAACCGGAAGTACCCCGGTATTAAAACATCCTACCTCATTGAAGCTGCCGAACTGAAAAGCCTGGATGGACACCTGAAGGAACTCGGCTTTACGCCCTTTGCCCTCAGTCCCCACTTTACACTGGTGACGCCACAACTGGTCAGGGCCTGTCACGATAAGGGAATGAAAGTGGTTCCCTGGACACTTAATACCAAAGATCAAATGGATGCAGCAAAGGCAGCGGGTGTGGACGGCATTATTACCGACTACCCGGACCTGTTCAACGAAAAGTGATCATTCCCTGTCGTTGGTGTTGATAAGTTGTTTACTCCTCACCGCTGATATTCAACAAATTTGATCATCTTGTCTTTCTATTCTTTAACCGATAACGCTTATTAATCCTGCTATATGGCACAATACATTTTGGCCCTCGACCAGGGCACCACTTCTTCCCGGGCGCTTGTCTTCAACAAGCAGGGCGAAGTAGTTTCCGTAGCCCAGAAAGAATTTACCCAGTATTTCCCGCAACCTGGCTGGGTAGAGCACGACGCAGCTGAGATCTGGTATACGCAACTGGGCGTTGCCACCGAAGCCGTACTGAAAGCCAGGCTTTCCACACAAGACATAGCCGGTATCGGCATTACCAACCAGCGCGAAACCACCATCGTATGGGACCGCGCCACCCAGCAACCCATCTATCCCGCTATCGTATGGCAGGACCGCCGTACCGCTGCGTATTGTGATGAGCTGAAGAGGGAGGGGTACGCTGCCATCATACAGGAGAAAACCGGGCTTATTCCCGATGCCTACTTTTCGGCCACTAAGCTCAAGTGGATCCTGGAGAACGTGGAAGGCACCAAAGAAAAGGCCGAAAGGGGAGAGCTGTGTTTCGGCACGGTAGACTCCTGGCTGGTATACAAACTCACTAACGGAAAAGTGCATGCTACCGACGTAACTAACGCTTCGCGTACCATGCTATACAACATTCATACCCTGCAATGGGATGAAGACCTGCTGAAAATGTTCGGCATCCCGCAGTCGGTGCTCCCGGACGTGCGCTCCAGCTCTGAAATATATGGCTATACGGAACAACTGCTTACTTCCGCAAACATTCCCATCTGCGGCATCGCGGGCGACCAGCAAGCCGCCCTGTTCGGGCAGATGTGTATTCAGCCCGG
>DASWYM010000008.1:0-2559 GCA_036404975.1 Chitinophagaceae bacterium | reverse complement strand
CATGAGCTACGACACCAAAATCCCGCTGCTGGTGCTGGAAGACCGGTAAACGGCGGCCATTATGGTTTTGTCGTCCTGTCTAGCCGCAGTTCGGTTACCACCGGGAAATGATCCGACGGGAACTTCCCATGATACGTATCGGTCAGGAGCGCCCATTTGCTGACCTTAAAATGGCTGCTGGTAAATATGTGGTCAATAATCTCCTTTCCGGTCAACGCTTTGCCAAAGCCATTGAATGACCCATTGAGGGCATAAGGCCTTTTCGCTGCGCGAAAAGTATCCTTCAGTACCCCGGAACGGGCAAGGGTCCCGTACCACTCGCTTTCATGCCCCCCGTTAAAATCCCCCGTCAGCACCACCGGCTCTCCGCCTGCAATCTCTTTTATCTTTTGCAGGATCAGCTTACTGCTCTCCTTGCGGGCCACCACGCCTTCATGGTCAAAATGGGCATTAAAGACAAAAAACTTCCGGCCGCTCCTGGTATCCTGCAGTTGCACCCACGAGCAGATGCGGTGACAGCACCGTCCGTCCCACCCCATGGAAGGTTTCTCCGGGGTTTCCGACAGCCAGAAATCGCCCTGTTTCAGCATCCTGAAACGGTCTTTTTTAAAGAACACCGCCGCATGCTCCCCCTTCTCCTTGCCATCATCCCGCCCCCGGCCGTAGAAGGCATACTGGGGCAGGGCTTTTTGAATATCCTCCAACTGGTGTCTAAACCCTTCCTGCGTACCAAAGACATCAAAGTCATGGTAGCGGATCACCTCTGTTAAGGCCCACCGGCGGTCCTCCCACAGGTTGCCCGAATCACCCCGGTGATCCAGCCGCACGTTATAGCTGGCCACCCTAAGCTGGCCCCAGGCGCCCAGGGCCACAACCACCAACAGGAATACGAATGCATACTTCTTCATAGCAATAGAATATTTTAAGGTTGAAGAAAACGGTCTGTCCATCAGCCACCAAAACTAATCGTTACAGCATTGCTTCCGGCTAAACTTTATCAAACGGCGGGCAAACCGCCGGCCCCGCTCTGGGAAACAAGACGCCCCACCTTCTATTTCATGCAGTCACACTTCCAACACGACGACCTCCAATAGGGAGGATTATCAATTGCGGCGTCCCCCCGCGGTCGTTTAACCATCCTACGTTCAGGCACCTTTTGGGTGGTCACCGTTCCTGTACTTCCAGCCTTGCCTCCCGCCTCGTTCCCCCAAAACCAACCCATAATTGGCTTCCCTGGTGCTCCTTGTGTCCACTCAGTGCCCTCCGTGCTCCCTTCCTTCGGCGCAGCCGAAGTCCACCAGCCCCACTCATTACTCATTTCTCATTGCTCATTTCCCTACTTTTGCTCCATGCTACAGATTTCTGATCGCGGGCAACAGATGCCCCCCTCTCCTATTAGGAAACTGGTCCCCTATGCCGAAGCTGCCAAGCGCAAAGGCATCCACGTGTACCACCTTAATATCGGCCAGCCAGATGTGGAAACGCCGCCAGCTATTCTTGATGCGGTGCGCCAGGCCGACATCACCGTGCTGGAGTACAGCCACAGTGCCGGCAACGAAAGCTACCGCCGCAAGCTGGTGCAGTACTACCAAAAAGTGGGCATCGAGGTGAGCCACGACGAGATCATCATCACCACCGGCGGCTCGGAAGCCATTATGTTTGGCTTCTTTTCCTGCCTCAACCCCGGCGACGAGGTTATCATCCCCGAGCCCTACTACGCTAACTACAACGGCTTTGCCGTGCAGGCCGGCGTTAAAGTAGTCCCCATCACTTCGCGCATTGAGACAGGCTTTGCCCTGCCACCCATATCCGATTTCGAGAAAGTCATCACCCCGCGCACGCGCGCTATTGTGGTGTGCAGCCCCAACAATCCCACAGGCTACCTCTACAGCCGTCAGGAAATGGAAGACCTGAAGACCATCTGCCTGAAGCATAATCTTTACCTCTTTTCCGACGAAGCCTACCGAGAATTCTGCTACGACGGCGAATACATCAGCGCCATGCACCTCAGCGGCATGGAAGACCATGTGGTATTAATGGACACCATCAGCAAGCGCTACAGCGCCTGCGGTGCCCGCCTCGGTGCCTTTGTCACTAAGAACAAAGCGGTGCTGGCCACCACCATGAAGTTCGCACAGGCCCGCCTCAGCCCCCCGGGACTGGCCCAGATCATGGGCGAAGCGGCCGTAGACCTGCCCGATAGCTATTTCGACGAACCTAAAGCCGAATACCAGTCGCGCCGCGACCTGCTGGTGAGCCGCCTCAACGCCATGCCCGGCGTTTTCTGCCCCAACCCCGGCGGTGCTTTCTATGCCATCGCCCGCCTGCCCATCGATGATGCCGATACCTTCTGCCAGTGGCTGCTGGAGTCCTTCTCGCACAACGGCAAAACCGTTATGTTGGCTCCTGCCACCGGGTTCTACGGAACACCGGGCCTGGGCAAGAACGAAGTACGGCTGGCTTACGTGCTGAACAAGCAGGACCTGGCCGAAGCCATGGACTGCTTGGAAGCTGCTTTGCAGCAATATCCGGGCAGGGTGGAAATCGCTCCCAAGGCTG
>DASWYM010000007.1:0-3453 GCA_036404975.1 Chitinophagaceae bacterium | reverse complement strand
AAAGTACTCCTGAGCGAATACGCCGGCATTGCTTCCTCGCTGGTGGCCGCCTTCCTCGTAGGCGTAGGCGTACCGATCATGCTCTATCATTTCGACAATACCGGCATAGCGCTCATCCTCATCGGCTCCCTGCTCACCCTGGTGTTCACCTCTATAGCCTTCCTGGCCTCCGTGCTGTCGAAAGACAAGGCCAGGGGTATTGGTGCTGCGCTGATGCTGTGGTTCTACTTTGCCCTCATCTACGATGGGCTGGTACTGCTGGTGCTGTTCTCCTTCAGCGACTACCCGCTCGAGAAGCTGACCTTGGTACTGTCCTCTCTGAACCCCATCGACCTGGGCCGCATCTTCCTCATGCTGCAGATGGACATCTCGGCGCTCATGGGTTATACCGGCGCTACTTATAAAGATTTCTTTGGCTCTAATATAGGCCTGCTCTACACCGTTGGCATTATGGCCATCTGGGTAGTGGCACCGCTTTGGCTTGCTACACGATCTTTTATGAAGAAGGACCTGTAAGATTGGAGCAGGCACCCCTTTCGTAAGCACCTTTGTTGAAGGGGTATGATCAACAAACCGGGCACTCTACTTGTTAGATGCCCGGTTTTATTTTAGGCAAGGGCGGGCGGTAAATCCTAACATTTCTTTTCCGCCTCCAACCACGACCTTTGCCCCCATGCACGAGCATATCAACCATATCCTCCGGGCCTTTCGCAAAGGCGACACCAGCGACATCGAACGCCTGTTCCGTCGCCCGGGTGGCCGCAAATACCTGGAGAACCTCACGCTGATTCTCATCAACACCCTGCCCCACCAATACGAGGAAAAGGAAGAACTCTACCTGGGCTTTGTAGAAGTGCTCGACCAGGTGGAACAACACCTGCGGCAAAAAGAAGGCGGGGAAATATTGGAAGAGATATTCCGGAACAACTAAGAGGCCAGCCGTTGTTGGTGTTTCTCACCAACAACTGTCGCGCAGGCCTACCGTACTCCCCCACCTGGCGTTATGAAATGCCCGCCCTGTGCATTAACTTAAAGGTGTGATCGGTCTTACCGAATACTACCCCCAGTTCTTCACCGCTACCATCCTGGAATGGAAGCCCCTGCTCCGCGACGATGGGTACAAGGAACTCATTCTATCCTCCCTGCATTTCCTGGTACAGCATAACCGGATCGCTCTGTATGGCTATGTCATCATGCCCAACCATATCCACCTGATCTGGCACGTTGGCGAAGGGCATACAAGAGAAGGGGTGCAGCGCGACTTCCTGAAGTATACGGCTCAGCACATGCGCTGGGATCTTATCAACCATAACCCTGCGCTGCTGGAACAGTTCCGGGTGAACGCTAAGGATCGTATGTTCCAGATCTGGGAACGCAACCCGCTCTCTGTAGATCTATACACCGAGAAAGTGCTACTTCAAAAGCTCAATTACATACACAACAACCCGCTGCAGGAAAAGTGGCACCTGTGCGCACGGCCGGAAGACTATCCCTGGTCCTCTGCCCGCTTCTACCATACGGGCGTCGACCCGCACGGAGTGGTAAGCCACTACAGGGGCTAGAGGGGTAGAGTGGTGGTTGTTGGTGAAAAACACCAACAACGGCTGGCGCAAAGGAGAGCCTCAAAGACAAACGCCAACAAGGGCAGGAAAACAGTGTTAGCCGAATTTCTTTAATCGAGTTGGTTAATCCAATCATTGAACCACTCTTCAGGTAGTTTAACTTTTGATAAATCCATTGTCTGTAATTCTTCTAACTTATAGGTATTTACCATGAATAAGTCCCACTGAGCATCAACATTCTTAAGAACCTCATATGTGGCTTTATCTATACCAACAGTTTCTAATTCTAAATCATTAAATATAATATTTCCAAAATGCCTGCTACACCAATTAGCAAAGTCTTGGTGGCTATACTCAGAACTCCCATCAATGATATTTTGTAGAAGATGCTTCAAATTTTGTTTTGAAAGAGGTAATGTGATTTCCTTCGCACCTGTTTCTTCTAAAGAACCACCTTTTTTAAATTTATACGGCATGTTGTTTATTTCAGCTAACACCCTAATTTACGCATCTTCTTATTCCAACTCAAGTTGGGAATAAATAGATATTGGAATAAACTTAATCAAAGGATGACACGGCCTCCAGCTCGTAAATTGTGAACTTGTAAACTCTTTTTTACCGCTTTAAGAACGACCTGCCCAGCGAAAGATCTTTGGATAATTGCTGGATGGTCACGGTCGAAAACTGCCGGAACAGGTTTTCGCGCACGGCCTTGTACTGGTGGTGGATGGGGCAGGGCTTCTTTTCGGAGCACTCCTTCAGCCCCAGGCCGCATTCGAAAAAGAAGTGCTCGCCGTCGATCACACGAACGATATCCATCAGGTAGATGGGCGGACTGTCCTCGGGCAGGTAAAAGCCCCCGTGGGGTCCTTTCACCGAAAAGATCACCCCCTCGCGCACCATCGTCTGCAGGATCTTGGCCGTGGTGTGCTCGTTGGCCTCTATCTCTTCCGAGATCTCCTTTATGCTCAGCCGCTCGTTCTGCCCGGCCTTGGACATAATATAAACCGCGGCGCGCAGTGCATATTTACACGAGGTGGATAACATGGACACAAATGTCGGGGATTAAAAAAGCTCAGCCAAATGGGGCTGAGCTTTTGGCATATATCGACTCAACTAAACTAGGAACGGAGTTCTTTTTCCAGCTTCAGCGCCTTAGGGAACAGGATGTTGTTCTCCAGGTGGATGTGCTGGTGCAGGTCGCTTTCCAGGGCCGCCAGCTTGTGGAACAGCAGGCGGATGCTGTTGCAGGCACCCTCGGGCGCGGTGAAGTCGTTGGTCAGGTAGCGGAGCTGGGCCAGCAGCTCACCGGCCGCATCGTGGTCGATCTCCATCATGTGCACCGGCTGGCTGATCGAAGGCTGGGCGTTCAGCTCGCTGCGGTCGCCGGTCTTTTTGGCCTTGGCCAGTGCCTTGATAAAGGGGAACAGCACGCGCTCTTCTTTTACAAAATGGCTATCCAGCTCGTCGGCAAGGGTGCGGTAAATGAGGTACACCTGCTGCAGGGCGGGCACGTACTGGCCGTGGTGGCCGGCCACTTTCTCGGCCAGGTCGGCGATTACCGGCCCCTCTTCGTAGTAATACACGTGGTGCTGGTTGTAAATGTAGTCGGCCAGGAAGTCGGGCTCCCAGCGGTTAAAGTCAATGGCAGCGCCCTTGGCTTCCTTCGTGCTGGCATTCGACAGCTCGGCCTCCACGGTGGCCAGGTCGGCTCCCGCTTCCTCACAGGCCTGCTTCAGCGACTTCTTGCCGCCGCAGCAAAAATCGATGCCGTACTTCTTGAACACTTCAGCCTTGCGCACGTCGGCTGCCGCCAGCTCGCCCACGGTCTCGCCGTTGGCGGTATCCAGCTTGCCGATCTGCACGCGCCACCACTTCGGCCCGCTCTCTA
>DASWYM010000006.1:0-6695 GCA_036404975.1 Chitinophagaceae bacterium | reverse complement strand
CCAGCAACTGCTGGAGGACTATGTGGGTAGGCCTACCCCTTTATACTTTGCCGGGCGGCTTAGCCAGCGCTTTGGCACTAATATCTACCTGAAACGCGAAGACCTTTGTCATACCGGTGCCCATAAGATCAACAATACGGTAGGGCAGATCCTGCTGGCACAGCGCCTGGGTAAGAAGCGGATCATTGCCGAAACCGGTGCAGGACAGCACGGCGTGGCCACGGCTACGGTATGTGCCCTGAAAGGGGTGGAGTGCATCGTGTACATGGGCGAAAAGGACATCGAGCGCCAGGCACCCAACGTGGCCCGTATGCGGATGCTGGGCGCCAGGGTGGTGCCTGCCACCAGTGGCAGCAAGACACTGAAGGATGCCACCAATGAAGCGATCCGCGACTGGATCAACAACCCTAATGATACACATTATATTATCGGCAGCGTGGTGGGACCCCATCCATACCCGGATATGGTGGCGCGCTTCCAGAGCGTCATCAGCAAAGAGGTGAGGATTCAGTTGAAGGAAAAGACCGGCAGTGAGCTGCCGACCCATGTGCTGGCCTGTGTGGGCGGCGGAAGCAATGCGGCGGGCGCGTTTTATCATTTCCTGGAAGAGGGCAGCGTAAAGCTGGTAGCCGTGGAAGCTGCCGGTGAAGGGGTGAACAGCGGCAAAAGCGCTGCCACTTCGCAACTGGGCAGGGACGGTATCCTTCACGGCAGCCGCAGCCTGGTGATGCAAACCGAGGACGGGCAGGTGGTTGAACCGCACAGTATATCGGCCGGGCTGGATTATCCCGGCATAGGACCTTTGCATGCATTCCTGTACGACAGCGGAAGGGGTACCTTCCTGAGCGCTACCGACAGCGAGGCCCTGCAGGCTTCCTTTGAAGTGGCCCGCCTGGAAGGCATCATCCCGGCATTGGAGACCGGCCACGCATTTGCGGCACTGAACCAGTTAACCCTGGGGGAAAAAGATACCGTGGTGGTGTGCCTGAGCGGACGTGGAGATAAGGACCTGGCGACCTATATGCGGGTGATGGAAGAGAAGGGACTACTTTGAAAATAAAGCCAGGAAAAGAACTATGGGAATGGAACGGGAAGTAGAGCTGGTAGCATTTAGAAGAGAATTGGCTCCACACTTTAAGGAACTGAATGAGGCGTGGCTGGAGAAGTACTTTACGATCGAGCCTAAAGATGTGGAAGTGCTCGGTGATCCTGAAGCCTATATCATTAACAAGGGCGGGTATATTTACTTTGCCAGGGTGGGTAATGAAATTGTAGGCACCTTTGCATTGATACCGGAAAGAGAGGGCGTGTATGAGCTCGGCAAGATGGCGGTGAAGGAAGAATACCAGGGTCAAAACATTGGTAATAAGTTGTTGCAGTATTGCCTGGAGGAGGCAAGAGCGCTGGACGCTGCCAAAGTGATCCTCTACTCGAATACCATACTGGCACCAGCGATTCACCTCTATAAGAAATGGGGCTTTGTGGAAGTGCCGATGGGTGCTTCCGAATACAAGCGTTCGAATATTAAAATGGAACATGTAATTACAACCAAATGAGCAGGATTCAGGAACTTTTCAAGCGCAAACAGCGCAGGGTTTTGAATGTTTATTGCACAGCCGGCTACCCGCAGTTGAACAGTACACTGGAGGTAATGAGGGCGCTGCAGGACAGCGGTGCCGACCTAATAGAGCTCGGCATGCCGTATAGCGACCCGCTGGCCGATGGCCCGGTGATCCAGGCCAGCAGTGCCGTGGCCCTGTCCAACGGAATGACGATCACCCGGTTGTTTGACCAGCTGAAGGATTTCCGGAAGGACGTACAGGTGCCGGTGGTGCTGATGGGCTACTTGAACCCGGTATTGCAGTACGGTTTTGAACGGTTCTGTGCCGACGCTGCCAAAATAGGCATCGACGGACTGATCATCCCCGACATCCCCGTATACGAGTTTGAAACCGAGTATAAGCAGATAACGGAAAAGTACGGCCTGGACTTTATCTTCCTGGTGACTCCGGAAACCCCGGAACAGCGGATCCGCAAGATCGACAGCCTGAGCTCCGGCTTCCTGTATGCAGTATCGTCCTCTTCCATTACCGGCTCCGATAAAGACTTTGGGGCGGTGGAGTCTTACCTGAAGCGCCTGGAAAGTATGGAGTTGCGTAATCCCATCCTGGTGGGGTTTGGTATTAAAGACAAAGAAACCTTTGACACGGCCAGTAAGCATACGGCTGGTGCTATTATTGGTAGTGCTTATATAAAGGCACTGCAAAAAAGTAAAGATATTAAAAGCGGTACCCGGGAGTTCCTGGAAGGAGTGAGAGGATAGAGCGGAAGACGGGACTCGAACCCGCTACCTACAGCTTGGGAAGCTGTCGCTCTACCAGGTGAGCTACTTCCGCTTATGAATCGAATGTACAATGAAATTAGCAATAATCAAATACAACGCGGGGAATATTCAGTCGGTGATCAATGCGCTGGAGCGCCTGGGCGTGAGGGGCGAAGTGACCGACAACACGGAAGAAATACTAAGTGCTGATAAAGTGATCTTCCCGGGCGTGGGCGAAGCCAGTAGTGCTATGCGCAGCCTGAAGGAGGCCGGGCTGGATGCCCTGATCCCTCAATTGAATCAGCCGGTGCTGGGCATATGCGTGGGCATGCAATTGCTTTGTGACTATTCGGAGGAGAATGATACCCATTGCCTGGGTGTCGTACCGGTACAGGTTCGGAAGTTTTCCGCCGGTTTAAAGCTCAAGGTGCCGCAGATCGGGTGGAACACGATCTATGATCTCAAGTCGGACCTGTTCAGGGGTGTAAAGGAGAATAGCTATATCTATAACGTGCACAGCTATTATGTGGCCGACAGCGAGTATACCATCGCCAAATGCGAATACGGCATGGAATACGCGGCAGCCTTGAAGAAGGATAACTATTATGGTGTACAGTTCCATACCGAAAAGAGTGCCCAAACAGGCGATCAAATCATTAAAAACTTTTTAGACATCTGATGGAAATCATTCCGGCCATAGACATTATCGACGGTAAATGCGTGCGCCTGACGCATGGCGACTACGCACAGAAAAAGATCTACAACGAACACCCGCTGGAAGTAGCCAAAGAGTTCCAGGATGCAGGGCTCCGGAGGCTGCACCTGGTGGACCTGGATGGGGCCAGGGCAGGATCGGTAATGAACTGGAAGGTGCTGGAGAGCCTGGCAGGCAAGACCTCTATGGTGATCGACTTTGGAGGCGGTATCAAAACAGAAAAGGATGTAGATATTGTGTTTAATTCTGGGGCGGCCCTGGCTACGGTGGGAAGTATAGCCGTGAAGGAAGAAGAGACATTCTTTCGCTGGCTTGGACAGTACGGTTCCGATAAGTTCCTGCTGGGTGCCGACGTGAAGGAGGAAAAGATCACGGTGAGCGGCTGGACAGAGCAAACCGATGTGTGGATCTATGACTTTATTGAAAAGCAGATGGAGAAAGGGGTACAGCAAATCTTCTGTACCGATGTATCGAAGGATGGCGCCCTTGAGGGGCCTTCGGTGGAGCTCTATAAAAGCATCGTTCAGAAGTTCCCGCAGCTGCATTTTATTGCCAGTGGCGGCGTGAGCGATATCGGCGATGTAGCGCAACTGGAAAAAATTGGCTGCAAAGGCGTCATCATCGGCAAGGCCATTTACGAGGGGCGCATACGCCTGGCCGAACTGGTAAAACTGAATCATTGACCATGTTAGCAAAGAGAATCATACCCTGCCTGGACATTAAAGACGGCAGGACCGTTAAGGGGACAAACTTCGTGAACCTTCGCGATGCCGGCGACCCGGTGGAACTGGCCGCTACCTATGCCGAACAGGGTGCCGATGAACTGGTGTTCCTGGATATAACGGCCACCGTGGAGAAGCGCAAGACCCTGGCCGAACTGGTAAAGCGTATTGCCCACGCCATCAACATTCCGTTTACGGTAGGAGGTGGCATCAACAGCGTGGAAGACGTGAGCGTGCTGTTAGGCTCCGGGGCGGATAAGACGTCCATCAATACGGCGGCTTTCAAAAACCCCCAGCTTATTAATGACATTGCAAAGATCGCGGGCAGCCAGTGCGTGGTGCTGGCGATCGATACCCGCCAGGAGGAAGACGGCGAATGGTACGTGTACCTGAACGGGGGGCGTACCAGGACCGATAAGAAGTGTTTTGAATGGGCCCGGGAAGCTGTTGACCTGGGGGCCGGGGAAATCCTGCTTACTTCCATGAACCACGACGGGACCAAGGCAGGCTTTGCTCTTGATATAACCCGGACTCTTTCGGACAACCTGCCCGTACCGGTTATTGCCTCGGGCGGGGGAGGAACCATGCAGCACTTTGCAGAGGTGTTTAAAGAGGGCCATGCCGATGCGGCCCTGGCGGCCAGTGTTTTCCACTTTAAGGAAATAGCCATACCTGACCTGAAGGCTTACCTGCAACAGCAGGGCATTACGGTCAGGATCTAAGCCTTCATCCCGCCATACAAAGTATACCGTTAGGTCGTTAACTTTAAAGTAGATTTATAGCAATGAAAGTAGAGTTCTCAAAATACAAGGATGGATTAGTGCCTGCCGTGGTACAGGATTATAATACGCAAAAGGTCTTAATGCTGGGCTTTATGGATGAGAAAGCCTTAAAGCAGACAGAGGAATCAGGACTGGTCACTTTTTACAGCCGGTCGAAAAAACGCCTGTGGACCAAGGGAGAGGAGAGCGGGAACCACCTGCGCCTTAAACAAATGCTGGTGGATTGCGATAACGACACGTTGCTGATTAAAGCCGAGCCGGTGGGGCCGGTGTGTCATACCGGTGCGGATACCTGTTGGAGTGAGCGGAACCATAAGGACGATTTCCTGTACTACCTAGAAGATATTATACGCCTGCGCCGCCAGAGCAACGATGAAACTTCTTATGTAAAGCGGCTTTTTGATAAGGGACTCAACAAGGTGGCTCAGAAAGTAGGGGAGGAAGCCGTGGAGCTGGTTATCGAAGCAAAAGACGTTAACCAAGAGTTATTTTTAAACGAGGCGGCCGACCTGTTATTTCATTATTTAATATTATTGCAAGCTAAAGACAGTTCTTTATCGGATGTGATCAGCGTTCTTCAAAAACGACACCAATCAAAATAGATATGAAAAAACTCCTTTTTCTGCTAGCTTTTATTCCCTCCCTTCTTTTTGCCCAGCAAAGCGGCTTTAGAATCAGTGGCACTGTAACAGGTCTGCAGGACGGGGAAGAGGTTAAAATTACTTCTACGCAGGATAATAGTGTCCTGGCAAAGGGTGTAGCAAAAGGAAGTGCGTTCACGGTGGAAGGAACCATACCCGAACCCGGGTTATACTGGCTGGTACTGGGCAGCGAACAGCCGCTGCATGTTTACCTGGAGAACAATGGTATCAAGATCTCCGGTTCTAAAGCTGATATCAAGAACATTAAAATAGAGGGCTCCCAGTCGCATAAGGATTTTGACGAATTCAGAACGGTCTTTAATCCCCTGGTTGGTGAACTGAATGGAACAGTAGCCCAGGTGCAGAAGGCTGAAAACGAACAACTCAAAGCCGACCTGATGAAGCGCTACGACTCCCTGACCAAGCTGATCAATAGCGAGGTAGGTAAGTTTGTGGCCGCCAAACGCTCTTCGTATGTGTCGCCGTTCCTCATGTTTGTTACGGCCCAGTTATATGATGATCCCTTGTTGATGGAGCAGCGCTATATGTCCCTGGATGAGAAAGTGCGCCAGTCGCAGATCGGTAAAAGCCTCGCTGAGTTTATTACATTCAACAAAGTCGGCGCGATTGGTACGGAAGCTATCGATTTTACCCAGAATGATTTAGATGGAAAGCCGGTGGCCCTGTCATCCTTTAAGGGGAAATATGTTCTGCTGGATTTCTGGGCCTCCTGGTGCAAGCCCTGCCGTATAGAAAACCCGAATGTAGTTAAGGCATATAATAAGTTCAAGGACAAGAACTTCACGATCCTGGGCGTTTCCCTGGACCAGAACGAAGAAGCCTGGAAAAAGGCTATTGAGAAAGACGGTCTGCCCTGGACGCACGTAAGTGACCTGCAGTCATGGAATAATGCCGTCGCAGCTTTGTACCGTGTTCAGGCAATTCCCCAGAATTACCTGATCGATCCGAACGGTAAGATCATTGCCAAAAACCTCAGAGCTGAGCAGTTAGAAGAAAAGCTGTGCGAGGTATTGGGATGTAATTAATCTTTCCCCGTTAAGTAATTGAAGGCCCTGTAAAAGCAGGGCTTTTTGCATTGTGGGAATTCCACAGTGCTAGTTTTTGGCTTTGTGCTCTATTAATCACGCTGCCTCAGGACCCAAGCCTTCCACGCAATTACTCCAGCCTTACCCCGGGGTAACAGCATAGTAACAGTATAGTAACGCTATAGTAACAGTATCTCTACCCCGCCTCACAACCGCATCTCGGCCGCATCCCGGCCCCCTCCAGGCCGCCTGTATATAGGGCGGCTGAGAGGCGGCCGCAAGGTCGCCCAGACCGGGCTGTGGGGCAGCCTAAATATACTGTTCCTATAGCGTTACTATGCTTTCTCTATACTGTAGCTATAGCGTAACCTGCCTTTTACGGTAAAGAATACGCCGTTCAGGTAAGCAGTCCTGCATTTTTCTCAACTCCCCAACGCCTCAATCGCTTAACTCTTATTGTTCAAAC
>DASWYM010000005.1:0-5933 GCA_036404975.1 Chitinophagaceae bacterium | reverse complement strand
AACGTCTTCAGTAGTGCGTAATTCAATATAATACAGACCATGGCGACCATAAAATAGCGAAACAACTGCACCCGCCGTTTCAGGAAAGAGCCCTGGAAGACCACGTACATACTGAGGTAAAAGCCAATAGGAAATGTAACGCAGAAGGCAATAAGAAAAGCGGCAATGTGGGGTGTAAAAGCTATAAAACCCAGGTCCAGCACCTGGCGGTCCAGGATAAAGTTATAGGTGATAAAATACAGAAAGATGTTCAGCGCCGTATTCCCCCCGCCGCAGGCCGCATAGCGGTACATCTGCAGGGGCATAAACCGCCTGAACAGGGGGTAGAATAGGTCGATAAACCGGAGGATAATAGCCCTTACCTTATGATGGATGCGCCTCATTGACCGTGCGAAATTAGGCGCATTTTTTACTGTCTGCACATAAAATTCGTTAAACTGAGCACGATCAGTTTTCTCTTGCTTTTAGCGGTTTGATTAAATTGCGGCAAAATTAAAGAGATGAGTCTTGTAGCCCAGGTCAAAGAACGTGCTGCCAAAGCCATAGAAGATCTATATAAAGTCCCCGTAATCGCCGATGATGTGCAGGTCAGCCAGACCAAGCCGGAATTTGAAGGCGACTACACGGTGGTGCTGTTTGCCTTTGTCAAAAGCCTGCGCAAATCGCCGGAAGCCCTGGGAAACGAGATCGGAGGGTACCTGGTAGAGCACCATAAAGAGCTGTTTACCGGTTATAATGTGATCAAGGGGTTCCTGAACCTGGCGGTGAGTGACACTTATTTCGTGCAATTCCTTTCCGAACAGTACAACCAGCCGGAGCAGGGAAAGCAGCCTTCCACGGGACTGAAAATGATGGTGGAGTACTCCTCTCCCAACACCAATAAACCGCTGCACCTGGGCCACCTGCGCAATAACTTCCTGGGCTGGAGCGTGGCCGAGATCCTGAAAGCTACCGGCAACGAGGTGATGAAGACCTGCATCGTCAACGACCGCGGTATCCATATCTGCAAGAGCATGATCGCCTGGCAGCAGCTGGGCAACGACGAGACCCCGGAAAGTACGGGTATCAAGGGCGATCACCTGGTGGGCGACTTTTATGTGCGCTTCAATGATGAATACAAGCGCCAGGTGACGGAACTGGTGGAAAAGGGTATGCCGAAAGAAGAAGCCGAGCGGCAGGCCCCCATCATGCAGCAGACCCAGCAGATGCTGGTGGACTGGGAGAACGGCAAGCCGGAGGTAATGGAGCTATGGAGCAGGATGAATAGCTGGGTGTACAAAGGATTCGACGAAACCTACAAGCGCATTGGCAGCGACTTCCAAAAGACCTATTACGAAAGCGAGACCTACCTGCTGGGCCGCAAGTTCGTGGAGATGGGCCTGGAAAAGGGCGTCTTTTACCGTAAAGAAGACGGCAGCGTGTGGATCGACCTGACCGATGAAGGGCTGGATGAAAAGCTGGTGCTGCGCAGGGATGGCACCTCCGTGTATATTACCCAGGACCTGGGACTGGCGCAGCAGAAATACGAGGAATTCCGGTATGACCAAAGCATTTACGTGATCGGTGACGAGCAGAACTACCACATGAAGGTGCTGAAGCTGATCCTGAAGAAATTGGAACTGCCTTATGCCGACGGGATCCACCACTTAAGCTACGGCATGGTGGAACTGCCTACCGGGCGCATGAAAAGCCGTGAAGGAACCGTGGTGGACGCCGACGACCTGGTAGACGAGATGGTAAAGATTGCCGCCCACCACACACAGGAGTCGGGCAAGGTGAAGGACTTCAACGAGGAAGAGCTGAAGGATCTTTACGAGATTATCGCATTGGGCGCCCTGAAGTTCTTCCTGTTGCGGGTGGATCCGAAGAAGAAGATGATCTTCAACCCCGAAGAGTCGATCGACTTTCATGGCTTCACCGGGCCTTTTATTCAGTATACCCATGCGCGCATCAAATCGATCCTGCGTAAGGAGCAGCCTAAATCCGGAAAGCTTGACGCCGCCGGTGGACTCCTGAAGCTGGAAAAAGAGCTACTGCTGTTGCTGGAACAGTTCTCCACCGTAGTAAAGCAGGCTGCAGAAGAGCACAATCCTTCGGTGATTGCTACCTACGCCTTTACCGTGGCACAGGCTTATAATACCTTTTACACCAAACACTCGGTAATGAATGCTGAAAGCGAAGAAAAGAAACAACTGCGCCTGCAGCTTTGCGTGTTGACGGCTAATGTAATTCGCAACGCCATGCAGCTGCTGGGTATACGGGTGCCGGAGAAGATGTAATAGAGGGAGAAGCTACAAGCCTCAAGCCTCAAGCTACAAGCTTCAAGCCTTCTTCGCATAAGCCAAAAGCTCATGGTTGTCAAAGAGCTTGAATCCAGAACTTCGCTTTATAAAAACAAGAAAGCCTCCGATTGGAGGCTTTCTTTTATAGTGTTGCCCTTTTTAAAGACCGCCGGGCATGGACATTTTTTGTTTGTTGCGGGCGAGACTGGGATCCATTTCGATAGCCTTATCGCAAAGCTGTTGTCCTTTCTGCTTCTCCCCTTTCTTCTGGTAGCTCATACCAATCATATACAGCGCGGAAGCATTCTGCTTATCCATTCCAAGCACCTGGTCCCAGTACTCGATTGCCTTTTCGTAGCGCTTGGCATCGTAGTTGGCTTCAGCGATCATGTTCAGCAGGTTCATGTCGGTGGGGCGACGACTCAACGCCTCGGTTAGAATACCCAGCCCCTTGTCGGTGTTGCCGGTATTAAGATAAGCGATGGCGAGGTTCTCCAGGTATTCGTTGTCTTTCTTATAGCCCTTCTCGCCTGCCATTAGTAAATACTTCAATGAGTTCTTGTCATCATGGTTGCCGTAATACATCAGGCCGGTCTCGTACATCCAGCGGGCGTTGTCGGGCTGCATAGAGATAGCCTTTTCAAAGTACGGCATAGCCTGCTTATAGTTCATCATATCAGCATAAGAACGCGCAATGAGGTAAGGGATCTCGGCATTTTGGGGCTCTTCCTGGGCTGCCATGTTGAGGTATTTCAGTGCCTGGCCGTAGTTTTCCTGGTCGTAGGAAGCCTTGCCGATGAAGAAATATACTTTCTGGGAAGGATCGGCCTGCTTCAGCAGGTTGGCGTATTTGGTGGCATCGTCAAACTGGCGCAGGTTGAACGAAAGGTTCATCAGTTGCTTATAGGTGGTTGCCGACTTATCGCCCATCTTTTCCAGCTCCATGTACTTTTCGCGAGACTGGGGATAACGGCGCAGGTCGAACAGCGAAGAGGCCAGTAAAGACACGACCTGCTTATTGTTCTTATTGTAGGTATAAGCTTTGTCAAAGGCTTTGTAGGACTCCATCAGGCGCCCCTTGCCTTTTTCTTCCAGGCCTTTCTGGAGGAAGAATTCGGAACTATCGGTTTGGGCAAATGACAATGCGGAAACACCCAGGAGTGCCGCGGTTAGGATCAGACGCATAGGATATTAATTTTCGGTGGTTAACCCGGTAAGGATAAAATTAGAAATTAGTTTTAAAGATACAAGTTTGAAACGCCGCTATTTAGCTAAAATTATACCGGATAAGTAATTACTTTAGGATAATTCCGGCCAACGGGGGTAAATTAACGATGATCTTATATTGCTTTTGATCTTTGTTAACAACTTCCCTACGGATCACGGGGTTATAGACATTGCCGGAGCCCCAGTATTTCTCGGAATCCGAATTGAATATTTCCTTGGTATAATAGGAATCGTACAACTCTATTTCCCAGTCCATACGGGGTACGGGGGTCAGGTTGAGGATAACCAGCAGGTCGTCGGTCTTCTTGATGCCCTTCCGGCGATAGACGATCACCGACTCCTCGCGGTGGTTCAGGTCGATCCACTCGAACCCCTCCACCGAGAATTGGTTGCTGAACAGGGCGGGCGAGGCCCGCAGGATGCCGTTCAGGTCTTTCACGCACTGCTGCAAGCCTTTATGAGAGGCATGCTCCAGCAGGTACCATTGCAGCTCGCTCTGGTAGTCCCACTCCGAAGTCTGGCCGAACTCGTTGCCCATAAACAGGAGCCTGCCGCCCGGGTGGGTCCACATGTAGGTATACAGGGTGCGCAGGTTGGCAAACTTCTGCCAGTCATCCCCCGGCATTTTGTAGATCATGGGCGACTTTCCGTGCACCACCTCGTCGTGGCTGAGGGGCAGCATAAAGTTTTCATCGAAGAAATACATCATGCTGAAGGAGAACTTGTTCTGGTGGAACTTACGGAACACGGGCTCGATCTCGAAATAATCAAGGGTATCATGCATCCAGCCCATCATCCATTTCATTCCAAAGCCCAGGCCGTCGCCAAAAGTGGGCCGGGAAACGCCGGGCCAGTCGGTGGCTTCTTCAGCAATGGTCTGCACGTCGGGGAAGTCGCGGAAGATGGTCTCGTTCAGGTCCTTGATAAAAGCAATGGCCTCGAGGTTACCGTTGCCCCCGTATTCATTGGGTTCCCACTGGCCGTGTGAACGGGAGTAATCCAGCTTGAGCATGGAAGAAACCGCATCGACACGAATACCATCGATATGGAAGTACTCGAACCAGAAGCGGGCGCTGCTGATCAGGAAAGACTTTACCTCTCCCCTTTTGTAATTGAATATGTAGCTGTTCCAGTCAGGGTGAAAGCCTTTGCGCATATCGGCGTATTCGTAGGTATGGGTACCGTCGAACATGAAAAGCCCATGGGCGTCGTACGGGAAATGCGAAGGCACCCAGTCGAGAATAACGCCGATGCCGGCCTGGTGCAAAGCATCAATAAGGTGCATAAAGCCTTCGGGCTCGCCAAAACGGGAAGTGGGGGCAAAGAACCCGGTGCACTGATAGCCCCAGGAGCCGTCAAACGGGTGCTCCATCACAGGCATAAACTCTACGTGAGTAAAACCCATATCCTGTACATAGGGAACAAGCAGTTCTGCTATCTGATGGTAAGTATTATAGGATTCCTCGTTGTATCTATCTGGACGCATCCAACTGGCCAGGTGAACCTCGTATACGCTCCAGGGAGCGCTAAGGTCGTTATAGCGCTTACGGCGCTTCATCCAGGAGGCATCGTTCCACTGGTAGCTCAACTCCCAGGTAATACTGGAGGTGAGGGGACGCTTTTGCCAGTAATTGGCAAAGGGATCCCCCTTTTCGGTGATCCTGCCTTCGAATCCGGTAATGCGGTATTTATATACCTGGCCATTGGTAATATCCGGGATAAAGCCTTCCCATATACCGCTTTTGTCCCAACGGGGGTGCAGGGGGTGTGCTTCCAGGTCCCAGTTGTTGAAATCGCCAATGACCGTCACCCTGGTAGCGTTGGGTGCCCACACGGCAAAGTAGTAGCCGGGGCGGTCGAGCACGGTAATAGGTTTAGAGCCAAACTTTTTATACAGTGCATAGTTGGTGCCCGCCTGGAAAGTAGCAATGTCATCATCGTAAAGAATAGAGTAATTCCAGACCGGCAGGGAGGTATCCACGAAGTTGCGGTCCTCGTAACGTTCGGCAGGTACCATTACAGGAGTGCCCTGTGCTGGAGGCATTTCCACGTGGCCATTGGTTTCGGCAGGAGTTGCTTGGCGGGTTTCTTCGTTCATAAACAATGATAAGCTGTCGTTTGAATTACGATCAGGCTTTTATAAAGTTAACCTTCTAAGATTTTGTATGAAAATTTATAATCTATAGCAAAATCAATGCTGAATCCGGGAGCAACTGATATTCTTTTCTATAGGTTGGAATGTAGGGAGGAATATTACACTCCTCCACTGAAATGGGTGTAGCATTGGGTATCCTGTAACATCAGGGCCTAAGCCTTCCACGCAATTACTGCAGCCTGACACCGGGGTAACAGCATAGTAACAGTATAGTAACGCTATAGTAACAGTATCTCTACCCCGCCTCACAACCGCATCTCGGCCGGATC
>DASWYM010000004.1:0-3981 GCA_036404975.1 Chitinophagaceae bacterium | reverse complement strand
GAAGGGGAAGACATAAGATGGTTTAAAAAAAGGAACACGAATTAGGGTGATACATGAAGATCATCATAAAAGCGTGTTCCTTTTTGATATACTTATTCGTGTAATTCGTTTGAATCCGTGTTCCCTCTTCTTCTTAAACTGTAGTCGTCTGCAAGTGGTGGGACACGGCGTTAAGTATGCACTCCATCAGTGGCGTCACCTCCTTCGGAGAGGTATTCATGAAGGCCAGGTGGTTCGGCTCCGTTGATAAGATCTTATTGCCGGGCAATTGCAGCATCAACTCCTCGTCGAGCATGTTGATGCTGTATTCAGTAAAAAAAGGAGTAGCCCGTACCGACACCATAGCTGTATGAACGCTTCCTTCATAGTCAAATTGTATACTGAAGATTCTTGCCATTTAATCAGCTTTTGAAATTGCAGTGAAAACGAAACCGTAAAATCATGCCGAAATGCAGGAGGGTAGCACTTTTACTTAAAGTTACTACTAAAAAAGCACAGTTTCCTCCTTACAGTTCCGCCAGGAATTGATCATGAATATAGTCCATCACCTCGGGCATGTTCTTCGTCTTTTCATATACCGCAAGCTGCCGGTCGGCCCCAGTTCCCTTCTCCAGGATTTTATGAATGCCCTTCAGGCGGTCACGCGAACCGAGCTGGTCTACTACGTCATCCGTAAAGTCCAGCAGCTCTTCAATCAGCACGCGGGTGTTCACTTCTTCTTCCTTGCCAAAGTCGATCATATAGCCGTCGATGCCGTAGCGGCTCGCGCGCCATTTGTTCTCGTTAATCAGGGCACGGGAATACTGGATGAAGTTCATGTTCTTCGAACGCAGCGTATAGATCTTGGCGCAGATGGCCTGGAACAGGGCTGCAATGGCAATGGTCTCGTCTACCGTCATGGGTACGTCGCAGATGCGGAATTCCACGGTATTGAAGAAGGGATGTACCCTCAGGTCCCACCAGATCTTTTTGGCGTTGTCGATGCAGTTGGTCTTCATGAGCAACTTGATGTAGTTGTCATACGCCTCGATGCTTTCGAAACTTTCCGGGATGCCGGTACGGGGGAATTTGTCAAAGACCTTGGTGCGGTAAGATTTGTACCCGGTGTGCCGTCCCACCCAGAAAGGCGAATTGGTGCTCAGGGCGTATACGTGCGGCAGGAAGTAGCGGGTGCTGTTGGCGATGTGGTTCGCCATCTCGCGCGTTTCCATGCCCACATGCACATGCAGGCCAAAAATAAGGTTACTGCGGGCTGCCATCTGCAGTTCGTTGACGATCTCGTTGTAACGGTGGTGATCGGTAATGAGCTGGCTTTGCCAGTGGCTGAAAGGGTGAGTGCCGGCGGCGCCCATGGCAAAGCCCAGGCTGTCGGCAACACCCGAGATCGTCTTGCGCAGGTTGCGAACATCTTCATAGGCCTCATCAATATTCTGGCAGATGTCCGTGCCTACTTCCACCACGGCCTGGTGCATCTCTGCCTTTACTTTGTCTTTGATGATCTTTTGCCCTTCCAGCACGATCTTCTGTTCATGGCTTTTGAGTTCCCGGGTGACAGGGTCAACTACCATGTACTCTTCTTCGACACCCAGCGTGAAATGCTTAAAATTCAATTGGCCCATATGTTATGGTCTATCTATAGTTGGTTGTAAAGTTCCTCCAGGTAAAATTAGGGGCATAGCCACTAATGCTTGCCACTTATTGTTGGGTTAATACTTTTAAAATTCAATGGGTGCTATCTACACTAGTGGCATACCGTTCGAGCTTCTTTTAACAAACTCGCCCCAGGTCAGGTTGTCCTGGTTATCCTTTTGTGCCATAGCTCTTTCAATGGCGTAATTAGCTGCCGTCTCAACCACCCATTCAAAGTTTTCTTCGCCTACGCTGGTTCGTTCGGCATCAGGAGCCGGGTTGCAAAAGTCGATGGCATAAGGCACGCCATCGCGCACGGCCAGTTCCACCGTATTAAAATCATACCCCAGGTAGGAATTGATGCGCAGCACGATCTCCTCCATTTGCTTCCGGCGCTCGGCACTGGGCTTAAAGTCGGCGGCATAGCGCAGGTGGAAGGGGTTGCGTGGCTCATACGACATGATCCGTACGTATTTGTTGCCGATGCAATAACAGCGGTAATATTCTTCAAAGGCGATCTCTTCCTGCAACAGCATCACCAGCTGCCCGGTTTCACCATGCTTCTGGAAAAGTTCCTCCTTGTTGTGCAGCTTGTATACATTCTTCCAGCCACCGCCGGCAAAGGGTTTCATATAGGCCGGGAAGCCTACGTATTCGAAGATGCTTTCCCAGTCCAGAGGGTAAGCGAGGTTGGAAAATGATTCATCCTTGGTATCCTCGGGCTGATCACGCGAAGGCAGGATAGCCGTTTTGGGAACAGGAATGCCGATTTTGGTCATCAGACAGTTGTTGAAATACTTTTCATCCGCACTCCACCAGAAAGGGTTGTTGATTACGGCGGTCCCGGTAAGGGCGGCGTTTTTTAGCCAGGTGCGGTAAAAAGGCACATCCTGCGAGATGCGGTCCACAATAACGGAGTAGCCGGAAGGCTCACCCTGGAAAGCCTTGTCAATGCGTACGGGCTCGGCTGAAATATCCTCGATGCCTTTGCTGTTGATTCGCTCAATAAAGGCCATGGGAAAGGAGCGCTCCTGCCCGAAAAGTATACCTATCTTTTTCATAAACTATGGTTAGGGAATTCATTAATTAGTAAGCACTTTAAAGTACAACGGAATTTTTAATCCGTAAAACATTTTCCTCCTGCCCATGGCGTTTTGTTCATTTAGCAGGCCTAAATGTGGGAAACCTTATTTTTGGCGCCATGCACCGGGAAGAGCATCTATCAAGTCTCAAAGTGGAACAACATTACATCCAGTCAGCGTTTTTAGGACGCGAGGTGGTGGTGGACACCTATTGCCCGCTCCATATCACCAATCTTTCGACGCTTTCCCTGCTGTTGATCAACGACGGGCAGGATCTGCCTAAAATGAACTTTACTACCCTTTATGAGGGGCTGTTGCAATCCAACCAGGTACAACCACTTTTGTGCGTGGGTATCCACGCCGGTGTCGACCGTAAGGTGGAATACGGCACGGCCAAGATACCCGACTTCGCGGGCAGGGGCTCCAGGGCGGGCTCCTACCACCAGTTTATCCTGGAAGAATTGGTGCCTTACCTGCACGTTCAGTACTGCCTGGAGTCGTTTCGCACGGTGGGGGTGGCCGGTTTTTCCCTCGGCGGGCTTACGGCCCTTGACCTGGTTTGGCGCTATCCGAAGATATTCTCGGTTGCAGGGGTATTTTCCGGATCCCTGTGGTGGCGCTCCCGCGACCTTGATGATGAATATAACGAAGACGAGGACCGCATCATGCACGCGCTCATACGCAAGGGGCGATATCACCGAGGCCTGCGTTTTTACTTTACTACCGGCTCCCTTGACGAAACTGCCGACCGTAACAACAACGGCATCATCGACTCCATAGACGATACACTAGGCTTAATCGAGGAACTCAAAAGAAAAGGCTACAGTGAGGCCGATATTGAATACGTCAATTACGAAGACGGCCGCCACGACGTTGAAACCTGGGGGCGGGCCATGCCGCGCTTCCTGCTCTGGGGCTTTGGCCCTGCCAGTGCTGCACGGGGCAAAAAAAAGGCAATTAAATAAAAAGCCGGTCCCTGAGAGCCGGCTTCTTAATTTGTTCGATTATTACTTAGAAGGTCACGCGGAACGTTAACTGGCTTGACCAGCGCGAGCTGTTGAACGTGTTTACCCCATCGCTTACACTATACCCCCTGCCTGAAGAAAGCGGGGTAAAGCGATATTGCGGGGTAGTACTGTTCGATGCAAAACCGGCAAACTGCAGGATCTGTACCTGGTCAAAGTTGGCAAAATACTGGCGCCCCCAGTCCCGGTTCAGGAAATTGGTCAGATTGAACATATCGTAGATCACCTGAAGCTTGTAGGTGTTG
>DASWYM010000003.1:0-4026 GCA_036404975.1 Chitinophagaceae bacterium | reverse complement strand
AATCCATTGCCTCCCCTTCGTATGGCGACCGCCTCGATTACAACCTGCCCCAGAACCAGGTCGATTACCTGAAGAAGCTGAAAACCGATAACAAAAAACCAGTTATTGCCGTCATTACCGGCGGCAGCCCGATGAACCTTGCCGAGGTGCACGAGCTGGCCGATGCCGTGCTGCTGGTGTGGTACCCGGGCCAGGAAGGCGGGCATGCCATGGCCGACGTGCTGTTCGGCAAAGTTTCCCCTGCCGGCAAGCTGCCCATCACCTTTCCCCGGTCGCTGGACCAGTTGCCTCCTTATGAAGATTACTCTATGAAGGGAAGGACCTACCGCTACATGACCGCGGAGCCCCTGTACCCCTTTGGTTTCGGATTGAGCTATACGGCTTTCCGGTATTCCAACCTACAACTCTCAAAGAACACCATAAAGAAGGGGCAGCCCGTAGAAGCTGCCGTGACGGTAACTAATACCGGCACCGTACAAAGTGATGAAGTGGTGCAGTTATACCTGACCTCACAAGACACGAAGATCGATGCCCCGCTTTTCTCGCTCAAAGGCTTCCGGCGTATTACGCTGGCCCCGGGCGCATCCACAATGGTCCGCTTTACCCTATCGCCCGATGACCTGTCCGTAGTGAATGAGCGGGGACAGAAAGTACAACCGGCGGGGAAAACTAAGATCAGTATAGGAGGATCCTTACCCGGAAAGAGAAGCGAAGAATTGGGAGCGGCAAAGAGCAGCGAAGCTATGCTGACGATCCAATAGGAAAGATTCTGTAGCAGTACGTTCTTTATTAGAACACGGACCCTGGAAAACCAAACAATGGAGGTACGGATAGGCCATTTATGCCCACGTACATCCCTTCGACGCTAGGCTTTCGATTCGTTAAAATAAACACAACTCTTATGAAATGTTTGGCTTCAAACGGGCTGCAAAAGCTGTTATTTGCTTTTTGCTTTGCTATGCTTGCCTGTATTCAGGTAATGGCACAAGGAGGCACCATCACCGTAAATGGTAAGGTGACCAATGACACCGGGCAACCTTTGCCGGGTGTATCAGTTCTCGTGAAAGGTTCTGCCACCGGGACCAGTACTAATGAAAACGGTGCGTTCCAGATCCAGGCACCATCTAACGGGGTATTGGTAATTTCCTCGGTAGGCTTTGCCTCCAAAGAAATTGACATTAAGGGACAGACCAACGTTACTGTATCCCTTTCTTCCTCTTCCACCGATTTGGAACAGGTGGTGGTGGTTGGATATGGTACGCAGCGTAAAGAAGCGGTGACTGGCTCTGTGGCTTCGATTGGTGGCGATCGGCTACGCGAAGTGCCCACACCGAATATTTCACAGGCCTTGCAGGGCCGATTGGCAGGCGTGGATATCAACCAGACTTCTACCCGCCCGGGCGCTACCATGCAGATCCGGATTCGCGGTACCCGCTCGCTTACGGCCGACAACAACCCTCTTATTGTATTGGACGGTATTCCCTTTATCGGGTCTCTTGCCGACATTAACCCCAACGACATTAAAAGCCTCGATGTACTTAAAGATGCTTCCGCCACAGCTATTTATGGTGCCCGCGGCGCCAATGGTGTGATCTTGGTTACTACCAATAAAGGCTCCAGGGGAAGAAGGCCACAGATCAATTACAATGGATACACCGGAGCTCAAAGGGTCTTTGCCCAATACCCCATGATGAACGGACCGGAGTTTGTAGCCCTTCGTGCAGCCCGCGGACAATACGTTAACCTGGGCGATGAATCAAACGAAATAGATACCGATTGGCAGGACCTGTTCTACAAAACCGGTATGGTTACCGATCATAACGTCAGCCTATCCGGCGGCACCGAAAGCGGCAACTACAACTTCGGTATGGGGTACTACCTCAACGAGGGCGTTATTCCCACCCAGCAATACGAGCGCTATTCCCTGCGCGGCTCCCTGGAACAGCAGGTAGGGAAAGTATTCCGGGTTGGCTTCACTACTTACAACAATTACAACCAAAGCGAGGGGAACCAGGTGGGTTTGTACAACATATTAAGCATGACCCCTATTACCAGTCCGTATAACGCCGATGGCTCGTTGAAAAGAGTGATTAAGATGGCAGCGGACGATCAATATGTATATACCAAAGATGTAGTAGAGCGCTTAACTAAAAACGATCAGTGGATCAACGAAACCCGTGGCTTTGCTTCCTACAACGCCCTTTACGGTGAAGTGCAGGCCCCCTTCCTCAAAGGCTTAAAGTACAGGGTGAACCTGGGACTTGATTATATACAAGCCAATAACGGTGCGTATACCAGCCAGGGTGTGGGAAGTGTGAACCCCGCTTCGGTTTCCTCTGCTTCTGTCGACAACCGCAACACCTATCACTGGACTCTGGAAAACATCCTGAGCTTTGACCGCACATTTGGCGGAAAACATACATTGAATGCTGTGGCCTTGTATTCGACAGAACAAAATAAATACAACCGCTCCAACATGTCTGCCCTGGACATTCCCGCCGATGCCTTTCAGTTCTATAATCTCGGCCAGGCTGCCGGCCAGCTGTCGATCGACCCAGCCAACCAAGACTACAGCCTTTGGGGACTGATGTCGGTGATGGGACGTGCTATGTATTCCTACAATAACCGCTATATGCTTTCGGCCACCGTACGCTCCGATGCTTCTTCCCGGCTGGCAGAAGGAAAAAAATGGCATACGTACCCCGCCATCTCCCTGGGTTGGAACATCAGCAATGAGTCGTTCATGCAGGGCGTAAAGCCGATCACTAACTTGAAGCTACGGGCAGGGTTCGGACAAACCTCTAACCAGGCCATTGCTCCTTATGCTACGCTGGGACGCTTATCAACCCGCCCTTACAATTTTGGACCCACTACCTATGGAACAGGGTTTTATGTTACGCAGTTACCCAATGAGAACCTGGGATGGGAGTTCTCCAAGACCTGGAATTTCGGTTTAGACTTCGCTGTGTTAAATAACCGCCTTTCCGGTACTATTGAGTATTATCTTACCAAAACGGAAGACATCCTGCTGAGCCTCGGCTTACCACCTACTGCGGGTGTAAGCAGCTATACCGCCAACATTGGTACCACCCAAAACAAAGGTCTGGAACTCAGCCTGAATGGCACCATCCTGAACAACGTGAACGGATGGACCTGGGATGCCGGGGTAAACTTCTATACCAATAACAACGAGTTGGTATCACTGGCGTCTGGCCAAACCCGCGATGAAGGCAACTGGTGGTTTGTAGGTCACAACATCAATGCTATTTATGATTACCAAAGACTTGGTCTTTGGACCGACTCAAAAGATAGTGCCGATAACTTTATGAACATCCTGGAGCCGGGCGGAAGAGTGGGTATGATCAAGGTGCTTTATACCGGCGATTATGATGCCAGTGGTAAGCCGATCCGTGCCGTAGGACCAGCCGACCGCCAGATCATTGATGTGGATCCCGATTTCCAGGGAGGCTTCAACACCCGTATAGGGTATAAAGGCTTCGATCTGGGTATGGTAGGCTTTTACCGCAAAGGTGGCATCCTGGTGAGTACCATCCATGGCCCCAATGGCTACCTGAACTTGCTGACCGGCCGCAGAAACAACATTAATGTGGATTACTGGACGCCTTCTAACACCAGTGCCAAGTATCCCAACCCTGCGGGTCCCATCAGTGGAGATAATCCCCGGTATGCCAGCACCCTCAGCTACTTTGATGGATCGTTTATGAAAATTCGCTCTATTACCCTTGGTTACAACTTCAACCAAACCCTGCTCAGGAACTCCGATCTGAAGCTGCGGATGTACGTAACAGCGCAAAATCCATTTGTCCTGTTTTCGCCATACTACAGGGAATCGGGACTGGATCCGGAAACCAATTCTATTGGCAATGAGAACGTGGCATCCTCCGGCTTTGCCATTCCGAACCGGGTACTGACAGTAGGGTTTAATACGCCTTCCACCCGTAACTACATTGTTGGCCTTAACCTGACCTTTTAAAAGAAACGAACATGAAACGTATACATATAAAA
>DASWYM010000002.1:0-3712 GCA_036404975.1 Chitinophagaceae bacterium | reverse complement strand
CGTGCATGACTTCATCACCCTGGATATAAACGCACCAGTCGGAGTCGTTGCTAATGGCCTGGAAGGCCTTATTCGTTTCTACGGCCAGCACCCTTCCGCCTTCGCGCAGTCTGTCGTCCCATACCGTATCGATGATCCTTATTTTGTGGAGATCCACAGAAGCCACCAGCTCGCGCGTGTTGTCGTCGGAGTTACCTACGGCCACCACCACCTCGTCGCACAGCGGCAGGATAGAGCGCAGGGCTTCCTGGACGGGATACTCGAACTGGACAGCATTCTTGATAAAGGAAAAGCCGGTAACTTTCATCGTTGGTTACTCTTTGTCGTCCTGCTGCTTTTTCTCTTCCACATTCAGGTCGACCATCCACTTCTCGGGGCGCATCTGCGGGAAAAGCAGTACGTCCTGGATGGAAGGCTGGTTGGTCAGCAGCATGCACAGGCGGTCGATACCAAAGCCGATGCCTGCCGTTGGTGGCATACCGTACTCAAGGGCACGCAGGAAGTCGTAGTCGATATACATGGCTTCTTCGTCGCCGCGTTCCATCAGCTTCACCTGCTCCTCGAAGCGCTCGCGCTGGTCGATGGGGTCGTTCAGTTCACTATAGGCGTTGGCGATCTCCTTACCGTTGATCATGAGCTCAAAGCGCTCTACCAGGCCCGGCTTACTACGGTGCTTTTTGGTCAGCGGGCTCATCTCTACAGGGTAGTCGGTAATAAAGGTGGGCTGAATGTAGTGGTGCTCGCAGCGCTCCCCGAAGATCTCGTCGATCAGCTTGGCGGCTCCCATAGTCTCGTCAACTTCAATGCGCAGGGTTCGGCACACGTCTCTCAGTTCGGCCTCGCTCATGTTGCTCACATCAAAGCCCGTGTGCTCCTTGATGGCAGCAAATATGGTTACGCGCTTAAAGGGCGCTTCAAAGGAAATTGTTTTATCACCCACCTGCACTTCGGTGCCGCCGGTCACGTCGACGGCGGCCTTTTCCAGCATGCGCTCGGTGGTATTCATCATCCACAGGTAGTCCTTGTAGGCCGTATAGAACTCCAGGATGGTAAACTCGGGGTTATGCGTGCGGTCCATGCCTTCGTTGCGGAAGTTGCGGCTGAACTCGTATACCCAGTCAAAACCACCTACAATAAGGCGCTTCAGGTAAAGCTCGTTAGCCACCCGCAGGAAGAAGGGCACGTCCAGTGCGTTGTGGTGCGTCACAAAGGGGCGGGCGGCGGCCCCACCGGGGATGCTTTGTAGCACCGGGGTATCCACTTCCAGGGCGCCGTGCTCGTTGAGGAACTCGCGCAAGGAGTTCATCAGGCGGGTGCGCTTGATGAAGGTGTCTTTTACGGCAGGGTTAATCACCAGGTCGGCATAGCGCTGGCGGTACTTGAACTCGGGATCCGACACGGCATCAAACACCTGGCCTTCGGCTTCCTTCACCACCGGCAGGGGGCGCAGCGACTTGCCCAGAAAGGTCAGTTCTTTGACGTGCAGGGAGATCTCGCCCATCTTGGTGCGGAACACAAAGCCTCTCACGCCTACAAAGTCACCAAAATCCACCAGCTTCTTCCATACGATATCGTACATAGAAGTATCGCCTTCGGTGGTAATATCATCACGACGCACATAGATCTGTATGCGCCCGTGGGAGTCCTGGAGCTCGGCAAAAGCAGCTTTCCCCATATCCCTCACACTCATAATGCGGCCGGCAAGGCACACATCTTCAAAGTGGTGCCGGGCATCCTCGTGAAAGTTGGCCTTGATGGCACTGGAGTAATTGTTCACGGGATATAAGGCGGCCGGGTAAGGATCAATGCCCAGCTTTTGCAGTTCCGCTAACTTTTCCCGGCGCAGGATCTCCTGCTCTGATAAATGACTTGTTTGCATTACGACACGTTCTTAAAGTGCTGCAAAGGTACTGGTTAGGGCGATTATTTGCCCATAGGAGATTGCGGAGGGATAGGGAAGGCCTCAGACTATGAGAATCATACATATTAGGGGCATTCCTCTTTTGGCAGGAGCACCTAGGCAAACCCGATCATGGCGGCAAAGGTCAGCAACACTACCACAAGGGAGTAAAAGGCAAAGCTGCGAATTCTGAAGTTGCCTTTCACAAAGGCCATCGCCGACAACACCAGCAGCACCAGCAGGCCCACAATGGCCGGAAGGGTCACCAACTCCCGCACAATGCCAAGAAACACGGGGTCCCACTTTAGCTGCGAGGTGATGATCAGCAGGGTGAAATAGGCAAAGGCGACCAGGCTAAAAAGAAAAACTACCTTATCGCCCCTGGTTTGTTGGCGCCGGGCATCCATAAAGAGTTTTAAGGAACTTAAGATAAGCAATTAATCCGGTTGCAGAAGGCCCATTATACTATTTCAAAGGGATAGCGTGGTATTCCTAAACACTCATGGCTCCTTCCCGTTCCGCCCCCCAGGTACGGCTGATCCGCTCTTCTGGCAGAGGAGGATCGAAGGCGGTGCCCGTTGCCGGCCAGGCTGCCCGGAGTTTTCAGCCTGGAGACGGCAGGGTAATACCCTATTATAGGCCTTGCAGAGGCACTGCAATAGTACCCCAATAGTACTGCAGTAGTAGGGATACAGTACATAGCAAAAGGTACTATAAGGGTACTATTACAGTACTATTGCAGTACTATTGGAGTGCTACTGCCATACTGTTACCAGGGCGTCACCAGAGGGTAGGCCGGGAGTTGAGCGGAGCAAAACAGGCCTAAACTTTTAAGAGAAATGATTTGAAAAAAAAGGCAGGTCCGGAGCTGGCCTGCCAATAGTAATCCCCGGGTCTTAAACGCCCCAGTCTCCCATCTAGCCTTTCCCGTCTCCGGCGCATTTGAAATGAGTAGCGTGGTCTTCCGCAATAACCCAATGCCTTATCACCCCAAGCCGGGTCAATAAACTGAAAGGGGGATTATACCGGAAGAGAACTACCTGCCCAGCCGGATGCTTACGCCCAATGCCGTTACCTTGCGCCCCTTCGCCCCTGCCACCGGCATGCTTTGCATACGGAGGAGGAGTTCTCCTTTCTCTTTGTTTTTGGACGCGCTCATAAAGAGCGGCAAACTACCGATAGCCCCCATAGCGCCGAGGTAAAGCATCGTAGAGGAGCCGGACGCATTCATCTCGGTGGTAGAAGCCCCCAGGGAAGCCAGCCCCACGCCAGCCACCAGCAGCACGATGCCGGTACGGCGCTGATGCCGGTTCTTACGCAGGTATTCGTCGCTTAATTCCTTATCGGTTTTATTGTACGACAAAGGCTCAGGAAGCACTTGCGGGTAAGCAGCGGTCATCCACAGCAGGTGAAGAACGAGTAAAGCGGCAGCCTTTTTCACGGCCTAAAGTTTAAATGATCAGCAAGCCGTTATCACAGTCGGGTTATATCCCCCGCAACAGCAGATGAGCCTGCCGGACGGGGGATTACAAAGGTAAAAAATATTAATGCCAATACGGTGGATTCTGGACTACCGGTCAGGGTATGCCCTTAGCGGACTATTGCCTTTTATGCCGTTTACGTAAAAGCGTGTACTGTACGCCCACCCCATAGCTGACATAAGTAGTGGCATTAGCGGCACTGTATAAAAAACCCACTTCGGGGCGCACCGCCCACCGGTCTACATTGTTACTGAACCCGGCACCGACAGAAGTACTCATCAACAGATCGTGTTCCTTCTGTACACCCCGCTGGCCGTAGACAAAGTCCGCT
>DASWYM010000001.1:0-9106 GCA_036404975.1 Chitinophagaceae bacterium | reverse complement strand
ATTGTAGGTATTAAAGTCCTCCTTTCATGAGAATTAAAGTATCCTTTGCGATTGCGCTATTGCTGGTAGCTGTCCTTTCCCTTCCTGTTCATGGACAGAAAGACACCCGCCCGAACATTGTCCTCATCCTGGCCGATGACATGGGCTTTTCGGACATCGGCTGCTATGGCGGCGAGATCCCAACCCCCAACATCGACCGGCTGGCCCAGAACGGCCTCCGCTTCAAGCAGTTTTACAACGTGGGGCGCTGCTGTCCCACACGGGCGAGCCTGCTGACTGGACTGGCCCCCCACCAGGCGGGCATCGGCCACATGGCCGAAGACCCCGAGAAGCAGGGGGTGAACGATTGGGGCGTGCATGGCTACCGGGGCTATATCAACCGCAACAGCGTGACCATAGCCGAAGTGCTCAAGGAAGCCGGTTACCATACCTACATGTCGGGCAAGTGGCACGTGGGCATGCACGGCCAGGAGAAGTGGCCCCTGCAGCGCGGCTTTGAGCGCTACTACGGCGTATTGTCCGGAGGCGCCAGCCACCTGCAACCGTTCCCGCCCCGCGGTATCACGGTGGATAACGAGCCAGTGACCTACCCTGAGGCCAACAGCGGCTTCTACGACACCGATGCTTTTGCCGAGAATGCTATTAAGTTCATCAAGGAGCAAAAAGACGATAAGCCTTTCTTCCTCTACCTGGCCAACACGGCGCCGCACTGGCCCCTGCAAGCCAAAAAAGAAGACTACGAGCAGTTCGTGGGCAAGTACATGGGAGGTTGGGACTCTGTGCGGCAGGCGCGTTTCCAAAAGCAGGTAGCGGCCGGCGTCGTGAAAAAGGAGTGGGGGATGGCGGCCCGTGAAGTGCGCCCCTGGAACCTGCTGACGCAGAAAGAGAAGGAAGATGTGGACTTCCGCATGGCGGTGTACGCCGCCCAGGTATTTAATATGGATTACAACATCGGCAAATTGGTGAGCGAGCTGGAAAAGAGCGGCAAGTTGGAGAACACCCTCATCCTATTCTTGTCGGACAACGGTGCCGCTGCCGAGCCGGGAAGAGAACTAGGTGGCAAGGACCAGTCGGAAGTGAACGACCCCCTAAAGTTCTGGGCGGTGTCCTACGGCAAGGGCTGGGCGCAGGCGTCGAACACACCCTTCCACCGTTATAAGATAGAGACGTACGAGGGCGGTATCTCTACTCCGCTGATCGCCCACTGGCCGGCCGGTATGAAAAGCCAGGCGGGGAAGTGGTCGAACACACCTTATTCGCTGATCGACATCATGCCGACACTGGTGGAAGCAGCACAAACCCAGTACCCCAAAACCTTCCACAATGGGAATAAAATCATACGCAATGAAGGCATCAGTATGCTGCCAGTATTCAAGACCGGAAAAGGTAAAGCGCACGAGTACATCTATTGGGAGCACGAAGACAACTGCGCCATCCGCTGGGGTAAGTGGAAAGCCGTAAAGAAACTGCAGGATAAGACGTGGGAATTGTACGATATGGACGCTGACCGAACTGAAAAGAATAACCTGGCGAGCCGCTATCCCGTTATTGTAAAGAAACTGGATGCCGAGTGGTACCGTTGGGCCAACAGCCACCATGTACTGCCTAAGGGGCAAGTGCAGGAAGTGTATAAGAAGGATAAAAACTAATAAGGGCTGTAAAGGCAGCAATGTTAGTTGTCATGGATTTACCCTGGGCACTCACGCTGTTTTAATTCTGGCAAGTTGGCTACCGGTCTACACTGGGAGCCAACTTGTTTTAAGGGGAAGGTACTACTTCAATCGGTAATGTAAAGCCCTGAAAAATAGTATAGTAGATAGAAGCCGGAAAGACACGTACTATAATAGGCGTATTATCGAAGCGTGCTCTTTACCGGGCAGGGGTGATACAAATGGGTTGGTATGCAAAGCGGTACATAACGAAATCCGCCCGGTGCTATAAAGGTATAGCGCCCGGGCGGAGAGAAAATGTAGAGAGAGCTTTACTCTTTTACAAAACGGGTAGAGTAAATATGCTTACCATGTGTTATAGTAGCTATATAGATACCTTCTTTAAGGTCTTTCAGGCGCCTGTTCAACTCGTCATTGATGGCTGTTAGTGAACCGGTAAAATCGTATACGGTCATGCCATCCTTGTCGGAAAGCCGGAAAGCCAGTTGCTGGCTTTTGGTGGCAGCGTCCAGCGTCAGGGTTACCTGGGTGCTTACCGGGTTAGGCTGAGCCACCAGTGTTGCAGGAGGATTGCTTACCTGTTTGGGACCGGACTTGAGCAGGTTGCTTTTCAACAGCACCATCAACGAGTTGGCTACTTTGCGTTCGCCTGTCGCATCGGAAGGCTTGTTATGGGGGGTATAAGAGCCGTTCTTTTCGCGCATAATGAAGGTAGTGGAACCACCACCATCCAGGTTGATGGCATCTGTAGCGCCAATGGCTTTATAGATATAGGCCATGTCGGTCAGGGATATACCTCCGGAGTGGCCGGTGCGGCGGCCGTCCACCCACATAAAGACTACGCGTTCGGGGCTCAGGACACCTACCGTGCTGCGGGGCTCTATGCTTTTGTCAAACAGGTGCTCGGTCATGGTTTCCCCGTAGTGCATCAGGTAAAAGCGGCCACTGATCATTTCTTTCAGAGCAGAAGCAGTGGACCTATAGATACGCTTATCGCCAATAAGGGCAGTGCCGTCTTCCCGGATGGAGAAAAAGTACATGTTATCCGGTAAAGCTTTGATGACCGTGTCGTTTTTGTGAATGCCACCTTCGGGCTCGCCCCACCATTCAAAGTAATCACCATTGCTGGCCGCAACCACCTGGCGGTCGCTGTAGATTTCATTCTTGTAAGGGATCATTTCACTCACCTTCTGTAAAGCCCACTTTGAATTGTTATTGGGAGTGCCGGCTTCAATGGTCACATTGGGATTACTTAGGTTCACTTTTAGGAAGAAGAGTGCTACGGGGCTTCCCTTTTGGTTGATATAGCTGATATGGGTCTCTTCAATACCAGGGTAGGGGTGCGTGGTAACGTTGGATTTCAGTTCCTTTATGAGGTTGGTCTTCTGCTGGATCAGGGAAGCAAACTCACGGGAGGAAACATCCACAAACGGCTTTTCCTTTATCGTGCCGGGAGTAAAAGCAACCCCCCTGAATTGGGTTTTGGCTGGTGCCTGTACCAGCACCACAGGAGTATGGGTGGTAGCAGAAACGGTTGTGGAAATGGCGGCTTCATCATTGATCTTCAGCAAGCTGCCGGGCGTTACCGCGTACAAGACTACGTTGCCTGAAGTGATTTCACCGGTTATGCCACTAATGTCCGTAGTAACGCCGGGCAGGATCACCGCTCCGCGGGCCACCCACTGGTTGCCGGTGAATACCCACTTCTGCAGGCTGCCGGCCTCACTGTCGGTTACATACAGCAGGTCCGGCTCCGGGGTGCTCACATCGTTATCCAGCATGATCATCTGGTTGGGAGAGCCGGTATTGGTGTAACCGGGCAGGGGGGTAGATGTCGTTTGCTCGGCGTAGGGAAGGCTGGCGCCCACCCTGGAAATCTTAGGTCCTTCGGCGTTATCTGTAGTATAGTATAGCTGATCGTTTAAAATGTAAACGGAGTTGTACCCCGTTGGCGGATTCAGTATAACGGAATCGGCCTGGTTACCCGAGCCAAGGGTTTTACGTCGTAAGCCGGAGCCACTGCCTACATACCAGAAGTTGGCCCCATTGTTTGTAATGGCGCAGCGTGGTCTGCCTAAAATAACGCGTGCACCGGTGCGGGTATCGATTGCTCCGTCGGGAGTGATGACACCGATGGTACGAAAGGTTTGATTATTAAACTGGGTAGTATTAGCCTCCAGGTTGTAACCGACCAGGCTCAGGAAATAACCGTTGGGGGAGAGGGTGATCAGGCCTTCATCCTTGAATTTGGGCGCGCCGGTCAGGATCCGGTTGTTGCTCTCCTCGTCTCCACCCGAATTTTCAGAAGCAGGTAGTGCCAGGGTTTGGATCTTTTGACCGGCAAGATCATACTCGTCCAGGAAAACCGGCACCGTTCTGTTGTTGGTGGGTAAGGTGGTTTTCCCATCTCCGTACCGGGAAATTACGAGATTGCCAGGCACAAAGGCTTGGGAGAAGGCAAGAGTACTGACCGCTAAGGCGGCCGTAAGAAGTAGAAATCTCTTCATGGTTTTGTGTTTATAGTCAAAGCAATGGTTTCTGTCTGCAGAGGAATTAATACCATCTGCAGGACCTATACAAGGATAAGGCGCTGCCGCTTTGGCAGCTAACACTTTTGAAGTTGATGCTGGTAATTATGTAGAAACAGGCGAATGACCTAAGGCTCCTCATCAGGTATGGGTAGTGCCACTAACCCATTCCGCGAGGCCTGGGGTCCTTTTCCTACTGAAGAAAAGTATTGTTTGTAGATATTTTGGCGGGAGGATAGATGACTAAGGGTTTATGCTTATGCTGTCTGACGGTTTTTGAAAAGCTATGAAGAATAAGGGTTGAAGTTTAGCTGTTGATGCCCTATAAAACAACGGTTTTCTACATACCTTACACTATTATATACAATGCTTATAACATTTCTTTCCAAACGGGTTTATTATTGAATAATAAACAAGCCGGAGATTGCCTGCATCTGCTTTAGCAGTACCTGCCCGCTTTTGATGGCAATACACGAATTACTGGAAGAATCCATGCTGTCATGATTAAGAGAATTATTGCCCTAGCTGCTTTCTTTCTGGGATTATCCGGAATGAACACTGACGTCCTGTCACAAAAGGTACCGGGCACACGGCCGAACATCATAATCATCATTGCGGATGACATTGGTGCCGACGATATCGGCTGCTATGGAAATAAGGAAGTAAAAACACCGAATATCGATAAGCTGGCGAAGGAAGGCCTCCGGTTTACCAACGCCTTCGTGGCTACCAGTTCCTGCACGCCGAGCCGCGCCGCCATCATGTCGGGGCGCTACCCGCATAATACGGGGGCAGCCGAACTGCATACATCCATGACCGACGAAGTGGCTATCTTTCCCGAGTTGCTGAAAGAGGCGGGTTATTATACCGCTGCTGCCGGTAAGTGGCACCTGGGCGAGGCCGTGCAAAGAGGCTTTCACCAGCTCCACCTGAACCAGAAGGAGAACGGCGATGGGGGCGAAGAGATGTGGATCCAGACCCTGCAAGAGCGTCCAAGAGATAAGCCTTTCTTCCTGTGGCTGGCGGCCGATGACGGCCACCGTCCCTGGGGGCTTAATCCTTACAGCGGAACACACGATCCCTCCAGGGTGGTCCCCCCGCCGTATAACGCCAGTAGTGCCCTCACCCGCAAGGACCTGGCGCAGTTCTACGACGAGGTCTTTCGCTTTGATCACTATATCGGCCTGGTAGAGGCCGAGTTGAAAAAGCAGGGCGTGCTGGATAATACCCTTATTCTGATCATGGGCGATAACGGCCGGCCCTTCCCGCGGGCCAAGACGCGTATTTACGACAGCGGTGTGAGAACACCCTTTGTGGTGAAGTGGAATAAGGGATTAAGCCAAAAGGGAGCAGTAAGCACCAGCCTTGTCAGTGCCATCGATATAGCGCCCACGGTACTCGAGCTGGCGGGTGTAAAAGCCACACCTGGCGTGCAGGGCAAAAGTTTTACCCATGTGCTGAAGAACCCGGCACTGCCCTTCCGCAACTATGTCTTTACCGAACACAACTGGCACGACTACGAGGCCCACGAGCGGGGGCTGCGCACGGCCGATTTCCTTTATATCGTCAACCGCCGGCCCCACCTGGATGCGGCCGATCATGGCCTGCGTCCCAGCCCTTCTACGCAGGACCTGAGGCGTCTGCGCGACTCCGGCAGGCTCAACGCCGCCCAGGCCGATGTTTTTGTTACACCCCGGCCGTACGAAGAGCTCTATGATGTAAAGAATGACCCTATGCAACTGGTCAACCTGGCCTCTGTTCCTAAATACGCCACCCAGCTAAAGCAATTGCGCGGGGTGATGCAGCGCTGGCAGGAGGAAACCGGGGATACGGTCCCGGCAAATCTAACTGGTGACTGGTACGATCGCGAAAGCGGCAAGGCACTGGACACCAGGGGCAAGCGCGGCACCATGCCCGGTGGTAGCCAGGCAGTGGGTATAATTGCCCCGGGACCTTTTTAACCGCCATAGGTATAGGTGACCTGCGTGTGGTTTATATTTAACTAACTTGAAGAGTATACAAATCATGAAACTCCTAAATTGCTTAACACGACTATTGGCTTTACCCCTTTCCCTGCTACTGGCTACTGCAGTAGCAGGCCAGGCTTCGCTGCCGGCTTCCTTTCCCAAGTTCCTGAAAGAAGGGCACCGGGGTGCCCGGGGACTAATGCCGGAAAATACCATCCCTAGTATGTATAAGGCCCTCGAAACGGGGGCGAATACACTGGAAGTGGATGTATACCTGACAGCCGATAAAAAAGTGGTCGTGGCACACGATCCTTTCGTCAATGTCCAGATCTCGCGCCTGGCAGATGGAAGTGATATACCACCGCAGGATGCCCGGAAATATGTATGGCACCAGATGAAGTATGACGATATCCGCAAGATCGATGTGGGGCTGAAGCCCTTCAAGGCCTTCCCCGGGCAGCAGAAAATAGCCGCCTATATGCCCCTGCTCGACGAGCTGATCGATTCGGTGGAGGCCTTTGCTGCGGCTAAGGGACTCCCTAAGCCGATATACAGTATCGAGTTCAAGACCCAGCCGGCCAATGCAAAGAACAAGTTCAATGCCCCGCCGCCTGTCCTGTCGGAGGCTGTCCTGAAGATCGTGAAGAGCCGGAATATCGGCGACCGCTTCCTGGTTAAGTCTTTCGACATGCGCCCCCTGCAGTACCTGCATAAGCGTCACCCGGAAGTGGTGGTGGCTTACCTGGCTGACCGTAAACGAACCCTGCAGGAAAACATAGACTCCCTCGGCTTTGTGCCGCACATCTATAGCCCCAACCAGGGACTGGTGACCAAAGAACTGGTGGCGGAGTGCAAGGCAAAAGGCATTAAGATCATTCCCTGGACCATCAATAGCAAAGAGGTCATGCGCTCTTTTATTGCCATGGGGGTGGACGGGATCATTACCGATTTTCCCAACTACTTTTCCGAATTTGGCCTGTGAACCCGGCCTCACTATGTGCTTTAGCCATTTATCCCGGGGGGAAAGAGGTCCAGATAGTTCATTAGAGCAGTCACAGGTACATCCCTGCACTACGGCTATCTACATTCTTTACAAGAGTTCAGACAAAGATTACATGCCGTTCTTCCATTCGCGCTTAATATTGATGGATGAAACTATGCAACAGGATGAATAATCTGACGGTATAGCCATGTTTAATCGTTTGCTATATTTTATGTACGTTATGTCTACCTCTTTTTTCCAAAGGACTCTGCCCATAGGGATCGCAATTTTAGCCCTGGTTAGTGCTTCGGCCCAACGCATCGACCTGCAACAGCTAAAGCCGCTTTCCGCCTTTACAGCGGTACCTTCCGGATCCATATACCACCTCACATCCCGGAGCCCCGAGGAGCGGGCTAAAGATGTACTGCACCAACTGACCTTTGAAGAGAAACTCACCCTCACAGGGGGTTACCAGAACTTTTGCTATCCTGGTGTGGCTCGCCTGGGCCTGCGTGCCGTCACTATGGCCGATGCCTCGCAGGGTATCCGACTGAGCTCCATCACCAGCAACGGCAAGAGTGTTTCCTTCCCGGGTATGCAGGCGCTGGCCGCGACCTGGAACCCGCAAATAGCTGAAACCTTCGGCAAGAGTATTGGTGAAGAATGCATAGCCCACGGCGTGGATATCCTGCTTGGCCCGGGTATCAACATGCAGCGCCTGTCGGTGGGCGGGCGCAATTATGAGTATATGGGCGAGGATCCCTTGCTGACTTCGCGCATCGCAGTGCCTTATGTGCAGGGGCTGCAAAGCCAGAAAGTACTGGCCACTGCCAAGCACTTTATCGGCAACGACCAGGAGTACTGCCGCCATATCGCCAGCAGCGACATTGACGAGCGCACCCTGCGGGAGATCTACCTGCGTCCCTGGGAAGCGGTGATCCGCAAGGCCGGCCTGAAAGCCCTGATGACGGGCAATAACCTCGTCAATGGCGTGCCCTGCTCCATGCACCAGCCGCTGCTCGACGATGTGCTGCGCAAGGAGTTTGGCTTTACTGGCATTGCCATGACCGACTGGCAAAACACCAACTACTTCGAAAGCCTCCAGTACCTGGTAGCACCCTCCGGGCTCTCCCTGATGATGCCGGTGAACCAGACCTTCAGTAAGTATGTAAAAGATTTTACCCGCCAGTACCCGTGGCGGAAGGGCCAGATGGAAGTCCAGCTTGACAGCATGGTCTATGCCAACCTGGTGACCCTCTTCTCGATGGGCGTCTACGACCGCGGACCTGTGGACCCGTCTTACCTCGAAAAGCTGGAGGCGCACAAAGCCGTGGCCCGCCAGGTTGCGGAAGAGGCCATTTGTCTTTTGAAGAACGAAGGCAATATATTACCCATTGCCAAAAGCAAAACAATCCTGCTCACCGGGGAGCCCGAGATCCACACCGGTACCGGCAGCGGGGCCGTCAAAGGCTTTGACCACGTGAATTTCGAAGAAGGGCTGAAGGCGATCTATGGAAGCCGCCTGGTAACTGCGGTAAAGCCCACCGATGAACAGGTCCTGGTGGCCAACGTGGTGCTCTACCGGCTGAACAAGAGTGCCGGCGAGGGCCACGATATTCCCTTTGACAGTGCCGGCACGGCCGCAGCCGACCTGGAGCGGTTAACCCGCCTGAACGAAAACGTGGTGGTCCTGGTCAGCTCGGCCAACGGGCTGCCCATGCCCTGGCTGTCCAAAGTAAAAGGACTGCTTTGGACCTTTATGCTGGGCCAGGAGCGAGGCCCGGCGCTGGCAGGCGTGATCAGCGGGGCGGTCAACCCTTCGGGTCACCTGCCCTTTACCCTGGAAAAGGATTTTGCTGACGCTCCCGACCCGCAGTTCAACTACCTGGGCGGGAAGCCTTACTGGCACGGCAACAACAACTTTTATAAAGCCTACTGGAAAGGCGAGGAGGCGAATAG